>CAYVBG010000013.1:5359-16805 GCA_964449205.1 uncultured Zetaproteobacteria bacterium
TGCTGAATCTGGCCGGCGTCGCCCTCGATGGGCATGCCAACATCGGCGATGTCCACCTTCAGGCGGATATTCGCCGGCACCGAAGGCTCGACGAACTTGGCAATCTCCTTGCCAAACGGACGCATGTCGAAGGGATGTTTCTCCACTTCGCTCTTGCGCGCGAAGGTGAGCAATTGCCGCACCAGCTCGGCCGCCCGATGCCCCTGCTCCTCGATGATCTGGATGCGGTCGAGCACCTGGGGCTTGTCCTTCACCGCGCTCTTCATCAAATACAGATGCCCCATCATGCCGGCCAGCATGTTGTTGAAATCATGCGCAATGCCGCCGGCCAACGTACCCACCGCCTCCATGCGCTGGGCGTGCATCATCTCCCGCTCCAGCTCCGCCATGTCCGAAATGTCGCGATGCAGGGCGGAATAACGCACCAGCACGCCGCGCTCGTCGCGCACCGGCGACAGGCTGCTCAGGGCCGGATATTCGGTGCCATTCGCCCGCAGGCGGCGGTGCCGGCCGCTCCAGGCCTTCCCCTCGGCCACCGCCCGCTTGGCCTTGCGGGTCGCCTCGTCGTCCTCCGGCCAGAAATCCCACACGCTCCGTCCGCGCGCCTCGTCCGCCTCCAGCCCCACATTGCGGCAAAACGCCGGATTGCAGAAATCGATGCATCCGTTGGCATCGAAGGTGCAAACCGCCTCCGCAGTCTGCTCCACCGCGTGCGCCAGCCGGCGCACCTTGTCCTCCAGTTCCTTGCGTTCGGTCACATCATGCAACAACCCCACCCAGCGGGTGGCGTGTCCGGAGGCGTCCACGATGGGGGCCAAATACAGCTCGTTCCAGAATGGCGTGCCATCCTTGCGCCGGTTGCGTTGCAGCAAACGCACCGGCCGCTGCTCGCGCATCGCCTGACGGGCGCGTTCCCGCGTCAGCTCATCCATATCCTCCGGCGCCCGCAACAAACGCGGATGCCGGCCCAGCACCTCGTCCTCCGCATAGCCGGTGATGCGGGTGAAAGCGGGATTGACCGAAATGATGGTATGATCGTCGTGCGCGGCCTCCGTCACCACCACCCCAAGAGGCAAGTGATTCACGACCGTCTGAAACAATGCGTTCTGCCGGCCGGCCTTCTGCAAGGGTCGCACCACCCAAAACCAGATGAGCGCCGACGACAGCAGGCCAAGCGCCAACGCATCGGCCGCGCCGACCAGCCAGGAATCGTCATGCACCCCCAGCGCATCCAGCGTCAGCATGATGAGCAGCTCGATGCCCACAATGGCCGCCAGCAACCGCAGGCCGATGCGCCAGGTTGCGCCCCGACCCTGTTCGCCCATGATGCCCATATTCCGAACTATCGGCGTTTGGCGCCCGCGCACCAGCCGAAAAACACCGTGAACAATCTCAGGAAAAACCTGATGCCGAACCTCAGGGAATGATCAGGCCGTGACGGATGGCCAGCCGCGCCAGTTGCGCCACATTGTGGCAGTGCAGCTTGTCCATCACCCGCGCGCGGTGCGAACTGACCGTCTTTTCGCTCAAATGCAGCAACCCGGCGATTTCACGCACCGACTTGCCCTCGGCCAGCATCTGGAACACCTCAAACTCCCGCGCGGTCAGGGCATTGAGCCCGCGCGGCGGCGTCGCCTTGCGCAGCGCGATGCGCTTCGCCAGCCGGCCCTCGATGAACACATCGCCGCCGGCGACCTCGCGCACGGCGCGGGCCAGCGTCTCCGGCGGCGCGCTCTTCGACAAATACCCCCGCGCGCCCAACTCCAGCGACTTGGTGGCCAGCAGATCGTCCTCGTACATGCTGAAGATCAGCACCCGGGCATCAGGATCGCGCCGCAGCAAACGCCGCAGCGTGGCCAGGCCGTTCTCGCCCTTCATCGCGATGTCCAGCACCACCACGTCGGGCCGATGCGCGAAATACAGGCCGTACCCCTCCTCCCCCGAAGCGGCCTCGGCCACCACCTGCATGTCCGGCTCGCATTCCAGCACGGCGCGAAACCCCTCGCGCACCACGCCATGATCGTCCACCAGCAAGATTTGAATCACATTCGCACCGCCTCTGTCGCCCGTTGGTCCGCCGAGCACCGTGCATCCGGCGTCCGAAACGGTGGGCAGCATATACGATGCCAACGCAATGCGTTATCGGAAATCCGCGCATCATGACTCGGCATTCTCCTGACCCCGGTTCGGAACAGGCGCGCGCAGCGTCACCCGCGCGCCGCCGGCGGGCGTGCGTTCGAGCCGCAGGTGACCATGCAGCAGTTGCGCCCGCTCCCGCATGCCGGCCAGCCCCAAGCCGCTGGCCGCGCGTTCGGGGTCAAAACCCGTGCCATCGTCCTCGATGACCAGCCGCACCTCGCTATCGGTCACGCGCAGCCACAGCCGCGCCGTCGAGGCCCCGGCATGCCGGGCCACATTGGTCAGCGCCTCCTGCATCACGCGATAGAGCTGAATCTGGCATGCGTGCGGCAAGGCGTCCGCCATCGCATCCACCTGCACGTCGCAACGAATACCGGTGTCCCGCGACCATTGCGCGCCATAGCCGCGCATCGCGCCGGTCAGCCCCAGCTCGCGCACCGGCGGCGGACGGAACGCACGCAGCTGATCCCGCATCAAGCGCACCAAATCGTCAATCTCCCGTCGCACACGGGTCAGGGTCGTCCGGGTGTGTTTGCAGCAATCGCCGTTCCGGCAACGCGCGCCGGCGGCCGACACCTGCATCTGGATGCCGGTCAGGCGTTGGCCGATTTCGTCGTGCATCAGCCGCGCCAGATGCGCCCGCTCCTCTTCGCGCAAGCGAAACAGACGCCGCAGCAGGCGCTGGTTGGCGCGCATCATGGCCTCGCGTTGCCGTGCGGTCTCCCGCCGCCACAAACGGTACCGCACCCAAATCAGCAACGCCGCGCCGGCCAGCGCCAACAGCGCCGCGCCGGCCACAGCCGGGGCGATCACCGCCGCGCCCGTCCAGGCCCGGGGCAACGGCGCATACGAAACAATGCGCCACTCGCGCTGAACCGGATGCGGGTGCACCGGCACATGCAACGGATCATGCACCCCGTTCGGCCGGTAGCGTTCCAGCGTCAACAACGCATGGTCGCTCATGAGCTGCGACGCCCCCCGGGCAGCCATCAACCGCCGCCAAGCGTCGCCCAGGCGATGGGCGGCGCGCATCGCATCCTCGCCATCCCACACGGCAAGATGCCCCCGGTGGCTGTCGAACCACCAGCGCGAGCCGGCGTTCACCAGCAGATGCTCGCCCGGCAGACGGGTCTCATTCAGCTCCGGCGCCATCAATTTCAGCCCCAGAAAGTTGGCGGCCAGCAGCCCCGCCACGCCACCCCGGCCATCGCCCACCACGGCCACGAAACGAATGACTGCCTTGTAGGGCCGTTCGATGCGCCCGTGTTCCATGTTCACATCCAGCGGCGACACATGCACGCCGCCCGGCGGCATGGCCAGCGCACGACGCACATAGCTGCGGTGTAACTTGTCCTGCAAGGCGCTCCCCCGCACCCGCGCCACCCGGCCGGCACGGCGCTCCACACGCACCACCTCACGCCCGCGCGCATCCAGCAGCCGGAGCTGATCCAGCGCATCCAGTGAACGCAGGATGTTGGCGAACACCCGGGCCATCTCCTCCCGCGCGGCCGCATCGCCGCGCAACGCCGGCTGCACCGCGCTGTCGCGCGCGAACCCGCGCACCATCAGCAGCCCCTGCCGGTAGAAACGCTGGATGCGATCCACCTGCCCCTCGACATGGTGGCGCGCCTCGGTGCGCCAGTGCGTCAGCGCGATGTCGCGCCGCTCATGCACATACCACAGTCCCAACCCCGTCACCAACGCCACCAGCGGCGCATACAGGGCAAGGAACAGCGGCAACGCCCGCCGGAGCGGAATATCGTTCATGGCCATACCAGCAGCCTAGCACAACCATCTCCTCGCATGAGGGGCGACTGTCCATGCCCGGCCCCGGCCAATCACCTCGCCAACAAAACCGCTCCGGACATCACACCGCCATCCCGACAGCGCACCGAAAACTCAACAGTAACCCGCGCGTCACGTCATTGGGCCCGGCATCACACGCCAGCGCATCACGCTCACCTGCGCATCATGGATGATCCCTCAGATAGCGCAGCGCCTCCACATGCGCGGGCATGCGCTGCAAGACTTTACGATAGGCGCTCTTGGCCGCCTCTTCCCTTCCCTGCCAGGCGCGGGCGCGCGCCAGATACACCCAAGGATCGACCGCCGCCGGATACCAGGTGGCGACCACTTCCGCATGGCGCTCCAGTTGCTCCCACTGCCGCAGCCCTTCCTCGCAAGCCATCAGGCGAACATGGGCGACATAGTGTTGCGGCGCGTTTTCGAGCACGGTGCGAGCGTATCGGGCGGCCTCGCGCCAACGCCGCTGCGCCATCAACGGCAGCATCACGCCGAGCTTTGCATCGATCGAGCGGGTATTCAGGCGCATCGCCTTCTTGTAGGCGTCGATGGCGTCGTTGAAGTTGCCCTGACGATAGTTGAGCCAGGCATAGCGCAGCGTGGCGAACTCGCTGGCCTCACCGCCGCCCATGCGGGAAGCCATCAGCGCCGCGGCTTTTTCATACTCGCCTTTCGCTTCCAGCGCATAGGAACGCGCCCAGTCGCTCTCCTCCGCCTGCGCCGGCGATGCGCCAAGGGCGACGACGAACGCAAGCATCCATCCGAGTCGAAAATGGGGTTGAATATTCATGGTTTTCCTCCGTCACCAATCCACGGACAAATCGGCATAAACGAACCGGTTGTCGTAGCTGTTATGAATGATGTTGTTCAGATAGCGCTCATTGCCGCCCATCAGCATCAGGCGGAACGCCCCGGCCAGCCGCCATTGCAAGGCCAGTGACGCCGAGCCCCGCTGAATGTCCGCCAGGTTGTACACCATCGCCGCATCGGCATCGACCGCATAGATGCGTTCGCCGGCCAGCACGGCCACGGTGGCCTTCTCCGGAATCCAGCCGCTTCCGGGCGCGAACCAATGCGTCCATTTGACATCCACCGCCACGGTTCGGCGCTTGTTCTGGGCGCGCGCGGCATTCGATGCGCGGATCCAATAGCCGCGCGCCTGCACCCAGTCCGCCCCCCGGTTGAATCCGAATCCCGCTGCACCGCTCCATTGGCGCACGGTCAGATTGTTCCGGTAGCGCGATTGCGCCAACGCCACATCCAGATAGAAGGTTTTGTCGAAGTTCAGAAACGCGATGCGGGGCTCGAACACCCGCACATTGTCGGTGTCGCCGGTTGGATCGTTGTTGTTGATGGCGTGTCCATCGAGCATCAGGCTCAAGCGGCCTGGCAGGGCGTCGAAGTAGAGATGCCAGCGCAGGCTGCCGTAGAACGACTGCTGCTTCAGCGTGAAGCCCGACTTGTATTTCAGGCGGGTCAGGTTCGTGCCCAGCGAAAAACCGCCCTGCTCCAGATAATCGCCATGAAGAATGACACCGGCATTGTCCAGCGACTTGCGCTGCACCGAACCGCTGTAGCTGCCATGCGCGCCTTGCAGATCGGCGCGGAAGCGCCAGTCATCCGCCGCATCCGCAGCGCCAACCTGCCAGACCGTCAGGCAGACCGTCAGCGCCAGCCGCCATCCGGCCATGCCGTGTCTGTGTTGTATGATATGGGGGTTCATGTCTTGCCTCCTTACATGGTAGAATCGGAACTGTTGCCATCGCATTCCCCGTCCGGCGCGCGCCGTCGCCATGCGGGGATGCCGGCATCGCCCCGCTGGCCCACCTCGATCAGCGCGGCGCGCATGTTCCCGGCATCGGACAGCAGCCGCATTTCCCGGCATCCGAGATGCGGATCGATGCGGGCCACTGTCTCCGCCCGCAACGCTCCGCCAAAGGGCGTAGCCAACACATGCGCGCCGTGTTGCTCCCAATGATCGCCGCGCCATGTCCGCCGATACCGGCTTTCCAGTCCGGTTCCCATCGGCCAGCGCAGGGCGGCCAGCCAGCGATCCCGGCGGCGCATCGGCAACAGATGCATGGACGGCGCGTCCTGCCATTCCAGATCGCCTTCGCAAAACGGCGTCAACCCCATCGCCAGCATCCAGAGATCGAGCAGAGCATCATCCGGGCCTTGCCGGTCGTGCAGGGCCAACAGCTCATCGCGGCGGATCACCGCGGCACTGGCGCCGTTCCGGCCATGCAAGCGCAGCTCGCCCAGCAGATTCAGGCGCACATCGAGCCGTTGCTCGACAGCCTCGCCCCCTTCGCATGTGACGCAGTAGCGCATTTCGCGCCCGACATCGAAACGCAACGCGGCGGCCAGCGCCGGATCGACAGCCGGCGATGCCACATGCTCGCCCTCCTCCGGGCGAAGATGCAGGCAAAAGCGCGCCGATTCGGCTTCATCCCGGCGATGCAACGCCAAGGCGAGGTGAAAAGGGCGGGTCGGCGACCCCGGCGTCGGCCCCTGCTGAACATGAAGATGCAAATGCGGCTGCGGCGACCGACCGGAGCTGCCGCAAGCCGCCACCCGCTGGCCGGCGCGCACCCATGCGCCCGGCTCCACCTCGATCGATCCCTGTTTCAGATGCGCAAGCAACGCATACAACCCGTTGTCCAGCCGGATCAGAAGATGGTTGCCCCAGTTGTTTTCCGTATCCACTTCGCCGGGCCGGTTGTCCGGCAGCGCATCAAGGCAGACCGTCACCACGCCGCTGGCCGGCGCGACCACCGGCAATCCGAAACAGTGGTAATCGTCCAGCGTCGCGCCGTCGGTGCGGTAGCTGCGCCCCCGTTCGAGGATGTGAAAATCGAGCGCATGCTGCCACGGCGGCTGATGGGTGTGCTTGCCGTGAAAGCCTTGATACACGGCCCATTCGCCATGAAATGGCGGCAACAGCGGCACGCTGCCGAACTCGCCGTTTCGCGCCCGCTCCAGCCGCGCGGCCTCCCGGGCGACCTCCGGCAGGCGCGGGCGGGCCAGGGTGAGTTGCAAACCCGGCGAGGGCGCGCGCTGGGTCAATGCCAGCAACAGCATCAGCGTGGTGGCGAGAAACGGCAACGCCATCACCGGCAATCCATAGACCAGCATGAAGGTTTCCGATGCGGCGGTGATCAGTGCGGCCATCACCGCGCCGCTCATCGCCAGCAAAAACGCCGGCCCGGTGGGCAGCAGGAACATGCCGCCCAATGCCATCGCCACCAGAATGAAGTTGAAGCCGTTCCACGCCACCAGATCCGGATGCGGACTTCCCGAAAGCCACGCATAGGCCGCAAATCCGCAAGCAAACCCGGCCACCGCCAAGAGGGCCAGCCAGCGAGAAGTCAGCGCAATGCCAACGAACATCGCCAGACCGGGCAGGGGATGGGGGGTGAAAAAGGCCGATCCCAGCGCGGTCAGAAATTGATCCACCCACGGGTGGAGAAACACTTCATGCGGCGCCATCGGCGGCAGATAGCGCAGCAGCGTGCCGTAGCTCTGCGCGGCGAGCGTGGCCGTCAACGCCACCAGCACAAACGGCACACTCAAAACCGGCAATCCACCCAACCGCCACAGCAGGTCGCGCAACGCCGCCGTCACGAACACCGCCAGCACGGCGGCGACGACAATCACCAACGCCAGATGCAGATTGAGCTGATACCAGGCGCCCAGCGACAATCCGACCAGAAGGCTGTTATAGACATGCAGCCCGCTCTCCAGATGCGGAAACCGCAACACCCTGGCCGCGGCCGTGCCGGCGACCGCGCCAAGCAGGCCGGAGAGCCCTGTGTTCGGAAACCACAAGGTGGCGACGAAAAACAGCGCGCCGATCCAGGCCCGCTCGGCAAACAAAATCGCGCCCCAGGCGCGCAGCGCGCCTTGTATCAGCGCTCGCCAGCCCGGGCGATCCGCGCCTTCCGCGGCCTGCATCCCTTCAGCGCTCCTGCCCGTCGAATCCGGCCAGCGCCTCCGGCAACGACTCCTGCGCGGTCATCGCCTGCAAATCCTCGGCGCGGCGAACGACATGCCGCTCGCCGTTCTCCATCACCATCACGACATTCGGCCGGTATTCGATGAACTGCATCCACTGCGTATTGTTGTAAGCGCCGACCTGGGAAAAGACCAGCAAGTCGCCCACATTGACCGGCGGCAACATGATGGAGTTCCGAACGACATCGATGTTCATGCACAACGGCCCATACAGCACCGTATCCTCCGGCACGCCCTCCAGAGGCCGCGCCGGCGCAACGGGATGGTTGTACCAGAAAGCCGTGAACAGCAGATTGACGCCCGCATCCAGCACCACCGCGCGGCGACCGTCCGGCATGCGTTTGTTCGCCACGACCGACGCCACCAGAATCTCGGCATCGTCCACCACCGCGCGCCCGCTCTCCAGAATCAGCGCGGGCGGCGTTTTGCCGCGCAACTCGCGCTCCCGCAACGCCTCCTCCAGCGCGCCGCATATGGCCTCGGCATACTGATCGAAACTCGGCACGACCTGCTCCGGAGGCAGATAGCTGCCCTGAAGCGCGTTCAGGGACGCGAATCCGCCGCCGACATCCAGGCTTTCGATAACACAACCGGTGCGCTGCTCGGCCTCCTCCATGAAGGCGCACATCGTATGCACCTGCGCCGCATAGGCGCGCGGATCGACGATGAAGGTTCCCAAATGGCTGTGCAAGCCGGCCAGATCGAGCCATTCGCTATCACCCAGCACCCGCGCGGCGTCCATCGCCTCGCCGGTCTCGACATTGAATCCGAATCGGCTCCAGGGCTCGGTGTAGCCGGTGTCGAAATTCAGCCGCATCGTCACCTTGACGCGCCGCTCCTGCTCCCGCGCCACGTCTTCCAGCAAATACAGCTCGTCGAGATGATCCAGATGCACGCGCGCACCCTCGCGCACCACCCGTTCCAGCGCCGGGCGCGACTTGTGCGGGCCGTTGAACAGGATCCGCCCGGCAGGAACGCCCAAGGCGCGCGCCTTCTGATACTCGAAATCGGACACCACCTCGGCCCATGCGCCTTCCTGATGCAGCACATTGCACACCGCGCCCAGATAGTTGGTCTTGTAGGACCAGCTGTAGATCACTTTCGGCCACCGGGTCTCGAACGCGCGGCGCAGCCGGCGCACATTGCGGCGCAGTCTCCCCTCCGAGATCACGAACAGCGGCGAGCCATGCTCGCGCACCAGCTCCGCGACATCCGCGCCCTCGAACCGATCCATCACCAATCCATGACCGGGACCGCCGAACTTGTTCATCGCGCCGACCCGATGCGGGGTCAGAACGGGCTTGCTCCAGGGTTGTTTCTTGCTCATCGCATGTTCTCCGTGTCGTTGCGCGTGCGATGACCGTGCATGGCCATCGCCTCGTATTCATCCAGACCGATCACGACTTCCGCCGCGTAGCGAATCATCATCCGGCCAATCTCCGCCTCGGGGAATTCCGGCGTCCGGCCTTGCGCCATGCGCACCAATCCGGCCGGCAGATTGCAGCCCGCGCCCGCCGCCAGCCCGATCCAGGCCGGAAAACGGGGATTGATTTCGATCAACCACAAGCCACCGTCCTCGCCCTTCAGCATCTCCACCTCCAGCGGCCCCTCCCATTTCAGCGCCGCCACCAACCGCCGCGCCGCGGCCTCCAGCTCCGGATCATGCACTGTCACGCACGACCACGCCTTGCCCTTGTCGGTGACTGCCTGCTTGCGCATCATCACCGGCCCCAGCAGGCCGCCCTCGCCGTCGCCCAATCCGGCCAGATTGACCTCATGGCCCCGAACAAGGCGCTGCGCCAGCACCGGGTAGCCCCATTCCGCGGCAATCTTGCGGAAAGCCTGGGCGGCTTCTTCGGCGTCCCGCGCCAGCACGGCGTCGTAAAACAAGCCCTTCACCATCATCGGATAGCTCCAGCCTTCTTCGTGGCAACGCCAGAAAAACCCCGGATTGCTGACCGCGCGCGTCTCGGGATAGCGAATATCCGCCTCGCGCGCGAGCTCGGCCAATCTGTCCTTGTTTCTTTCCCGGAGGCGGGCGTTCGCGGGAACCCGCATGGCCACGCCCAATTCGGCCAGCTCATGCTGCAGGCGGCTGAAACTGGGCAGTTCGGCATCCAGACAGGGGATGATGACATCCAGCTTCTCGTGCGCCTGAATCTCGCGCAACCGATCCATCAATCGCTCCTCGCCGGCCGAGGGATAGGGCAGCAGCCAGGCGGCGTCGCATACCTCGGTCAGATACAGTCCGGGATCGAGCACATCGTAACTCAGGCCGACAATGCGAATGCCATCGCCGAACTCCGCGCGCAGACAGCGAGCCACAGCGAGCCCGGGGCCGGGGTTGTCCGGCCTTGCGTTCATGCCGGTGACCGCGACGGTCAGCGTTGGCGTCCGCCCGCTCATGATGCGAAGGTCTGCCGCAGCCATGCGGCGAACTCGACCAGATCGCGCTCGGCGTCCGCTTTCTCCACATCAAACGCCCCCAGCACCGCATCCAGCAACCCCTCCTCGCCGTGCTGCTGCAAGTGCCGCAGCACGAACAGCCCCACTGCGTTGGCCGTGAAGCTGCGACCGGTTTCCGGATCGAACACGAAACCGCTGTCGTTCAGGGCCAGCCGGCCGATGGTCTCCCTTGGCGGAAATGCATCCCGCCCTTGTTCATGTTCCCAAGGCAATCGGCTCATCAGTCGCTCCTTTTCCTGTTCGCGGCGGGGGTTGTCCGGCCGCCACGCCCGGGCCATGGCCTGCATCAAATGATCCGCCAAGGCCTGCGCCGGAAGCCCCGCCGGCGCATCCAGCTCAATCTGCGAAAGCATGAACCGGCGGAAACGCTCCCGCTCCTCCAGCAATGCCTCGCGCAACCAGGGCACATCCATCGGCTGGCAGAACAAAAACGCCATGACCGGCGCATCACCCAGCAGACGGGCCACCAACTTCCGCAGACCGCCCATGCCCGGCGCGGATTGGCGCAACACATGCCGCAACCGCGCGCGACGCGCCTCCAGCCATGCTTCCAGCATGCTTTCCCGGTTCGGAAACAGCCGGAACAGCACGCCATCGCTGACTCCGGATTCCCGGGACACCTTCTTTGTGGTCAGAAAGGCCAGCTCATCGCGCGCAGCCATGGCATCCATGGCCGCCAACACCTGGCGCTTGCGTTCACGCCCGATCCTGCTCAGTTCATCCCGCATGCGGCGGATGAAAAATGAAAGCGTTCGCTTTCACAAGCAAAAAATCCGTCCCGCCAGTCCCGCCATTTTCCACCAACCGGACATGTCTGTTTGTTTTGTTGCCAACACGCCCACAAGGCCCGCTTGGCACTCCCGATGTCCATGATAGCTTGCACCGTCATCATTGCCTGCGGGAGCGACATGAACCAAAACCATTCCGATGCGCGCGCACGGCGCGCCGAAATGCTCGAACGCCTGCTTTCCGAGCGCATCCTGATTCTGGACGGCGCGATGGGCACGATGATCCAGCGCCACGA
>CAYVBG010000014.1:0-16266 GCA_964449205.1 uncultured Zetaproteobacteria bacterium
TTGTTGGATGTCATCACATGAGGTTGGGTCATGGCGGTTATGAGGGTCGTTTTCGGGCTTCGGGATGGCGGCAGGTGGGCATGAAGCGGCCTTGGATGGGGTGCGCAGCCTGGAATATGCCATCCAGGCGGGCGAATGGGCGCTGCCTCCCATCCCGCGGAAGCGCGTTTTTGTCCTTGTATCCAAGCATGGTTGAAAGCTCGGCCCAGTTGACGCCCAAATACTCCTTGAGCGACTTCAGCCGAATCACGGCCGTTTCAGCCACCTCATCCTGCGAATCATCGGCAGGTTGGTTGTCCGCCCCCAGCTCCAATGCGATGCGCTCGGCATACGGACGCATGCCGGGTTCACCGGCCAGAACTTTGGCCGTTGTTCCAAGACGCAAGCCCAGCCGCGCGTCGATGTCCGACTCGGAGCAACCATCTTTCTGCATCGCCTCGCCAATGCGTTTTTGCGCCAAGTCCATGTATCCATTGATCGTGTCCATCATGCCGCCTCCCCGAGGTCGTCCTCTGCCGGAACAACAAAGAAGTCCTCGTCCTGTTTGATGGTGATGCCCTTGATCTGATCGGCGATTTCCGGCTCGGCGAGCACAGCCTCTTTGTTGACTTCCAGTTTCGTGCGCAGGAATCGATCCAGCTTGAGCATCTGGAGCGATTCGATCACACCGGCGACATTGCGGAGCAGCACCCTCGGCGGCCGCATCCGCCAGCCGATTTCGCCGGTTCCAAGATCGACCGATTTGCGCTTGCCGTTTCGGGTCAAATCGTCGCGGTGCGCCTCGGCCCAGATGCGAACACCCTCGGTCAGTTCCTCCACCGCCTTGTTGTGCGGCGCGGCCTGAGCAGCGTATTCCTCGCGCAATGCCGCCAGCTTGTCGTTCAGCTCCGCCTCGATGCGCGCCGCCTCGCGCTGGTGATCGCCGATGCGCCGCACGAATGCGCGCGCTTCGGCCAGGTCTTTCGGCACCGGCGCCACATTCGCCGCTTTCCTGATTCGCTTCTTCGCCATGTTGTCCTCCTTTTCTTCAGCCGCGGCCTTCGTCCAGCCAGCGGCGGATGTCTTCATCCATTGCATCGGTGCGCTCGATGTCCGAGACGATCCACCACAAGAGCAGCCACAACACGCTGAGCGCGGCCAGAATCAGCGCGGTCAGCGTGGTCACGAACTCAATGTCAAACATGGTTCTCCTCCCTTGTCCCCGGACGCAGGCGAATCAGTTTGTTGTCCGCCGTATCCGTTTCGATCACCAGGCAGCCGCGCAGGTTTGCGCCGGCGTTCGCCTCCCGCGCCCGGCACGCTGGGCATGCGCCGCCGATAAGGTGATGGTCGATGAGGCCGCACAGGTCGCAGCGGCCGATCTTCTCCGCGGTCGCCATCATCACACCGCCTCGATGATGTCCGGCGTGACCAGCGGCGAACCGATCTGCGCGGCGTAGTTCATCGCTTTTGCAAGCAGATTGTTGATGTAGAGGGGGTAAACCGCGCTCCATCCCTGGCGCGTGGTCAGCCGCGCCATCACTGCGTCCACCACGCCGCCGTCGATAATTTCGCCGGCGTCCTTGCCGATGCGCCGGAACTTCAGGCCGATGTAGTCGGCGCATTCATCGCGCGCGAGCGGATCAAGCGTGGCGATCAGGCAGCGCAGGATCACCTCGCGCATCTCCGGGTGCGTCTGGCGGTTGAGTCTGGCTTGCAGTTCGGTCTGGCCGATCAGCACAATGCCAAGCACCTTGCGATAACCATCCTCAATCTCCCACAATCGCTTGAGTTGCTTCATGGTCGGCACCGAGAGATCGTGCGCTTCCTCGATCACCAGCACATGCCGCATGCCTGCGCGGCTGCTCTCCAGAAGCATCCGTTGCACCTGCCTTGCCTTCGCTTCGCGCGAACGCCTCGGGTGTGCGTCCGGATCCAAATCCAGAATGATGGAATCCAGAATGTGGTTGCTGGTGAGCTGTCCCTTGTCGATGGTCTGCGGCATGATCACCCGCACATCGCCCTCGGTGTTCAGATCGGCAATCAGCTTGCGCCGCATGATGGACTTGCCCGCGCCGCATTCGCCGACAACAGCCACGAATCCGCCATTGCGCGCCGCGTCCATCATGGCGGCGTGCGCATAGGCGTGGCTCTGGCTCATGTAGACATCGCCAGCTTCCTGCACATCGTCCAGGAACGGATTCCTGAATAGCTTGAAGTGTTTCATCGTCGTGGGTGTCAGCATCTCGGCCTCCTTCAGGGTTTCGGAAATGGGGTTCTGCTTCGCTTTGGGTTGTGTCTTGCGCTTCGGGATCACATGCATGGGCACCACCTCGCCCTCGGGCACAAAATCCCAGATGTGCGCGATCTCGGCTTCGGGCACGCCGCGCGTGCGCAGCAGCCGCTCCATCTGCTCGCGGAAATCCGGGCAGCGCGCTTCGGGAATCAGGCCGCGGTTGCAGCACTGGTAAATGGCCGCGCGCGAAAGCGCCTTGCCGAACTTGTTGCGGATGTTTTCAGCCAGCCATGCGGCTTCGATGCCGTGTTCCTGGATCGTCCTTTTGAGCTTGAGCGGCATCATCGGCCCTCCTGGGTTGGCCCATGTGAGGCCGCCCGGATGAATGGAAATCTTGCGTTGCGGGTGCATGTCATTCGCTCCTCCTTGGTTATTTCACCGCAGCGATGCGGCTGCGGCGCGCCTGGCCTTCCAGCCAGGCGTTGATGTCCGAATCGGTCATGCCGTTCGGAAACTGTTCACGGATGCACGCGTTTTCGTCCGGGGAGATCGGCCGCCCGAGCCGCTTGCTGATGATTCCCAGCGCGCGCACCAGCGGCATCGGCGCACTCGCAGCCTCCGGCACCGCCTGAATCGGCAGCTCGGTGCCGCGCCGCTTCATGTAAGCCGGCGCGTCGAAGTCCTCGAAGTGCTTGTGCGCATTGATGTCGAGATGGGCGAGCGGCTTCTCGCCGCGCTTGCGAGCGCGTTCGGCGTCCTTGTCTGTCTCCGCGCCCCAAGTGATGCGTTCGATCTCGCGCCCTGCGCGCATCGCTTCGGTGTGCGCCGGCTGTTTGATCTCCTCACCGATCACCGCTGCGCCCTCGCCGAATCCGCCTTCGCGGATGCCTTCGCGCTCCACAGTGATCCACGGCTCATCCTCGTGCAGTCGCACTTCGATTTTGTCCGGCTCGAACACATTGCGGCGGATCTGCACAATCGCACGCGGCTCAAGGCCGGGTATGCCGAAAAGCCGGAACAAGCGCGGCCCGCGCTCGTCGCGGCCCAGTTCGATGGTGTAGTTGCCCTTGAGCCTGCGAGTGATGACAGGCGTGCTGGCCAGCCGGTGCAGCGTGCTGCGATCCACCTTGATTTCGCGCAGTTGCTCCGGCCGGATCATCTGCCAGCAGCCGAAGCGCGTCATGCGATGGCGCGAATGCTTGATCGTCGCGTTATACCACAGCGACCATTGCCGAGCCTTTTCGTTCAGCCAGTCCAGATCGGTGGCCGGCGTGATGCGCAGGCCCGACTCGAACGATCGCTGCACGATGTAGTTCGCGTTTTCCACCTGCCCCTTGGCGCGCGGATTGTGCGGCAAGTGCGCCAGCACCTTCACCCCAAGCGCATCGAGAAACGCCTCCGTTCCCTTGGCCGTGTTCGCGCTGCCCTGATCCCAGATCAGGATTTTCGGCACGCCGTGGAATGGATTTCCATCATCCTTCGGCAGCCAGGCATCGCACAGAAAATCAATGGCTGTCGTCTGTTTTTCGCCGTATTCATGGTAGTAGCGCACATGAATCGTGCCGCTGAAGTGGTCGGTCAGCACATAGCGGATGATTTTCTTCGTGCGCTTGCCGGCGGCCTTCGCCAGCTCGTCCGGCTTGTTCTTGTAAACCACAGCCACCATGTCTCGCTCGGCCATGCCCGCCTTGCCCTCGAAATACCATTGCAGGCAGATCGAGGGATCCATCTGGTGCACATGGTTCGGATGCAGGCTGGCCAGATCCTGATGCGGCGTCGCCGCAAGCTGCGCGCGCGCATCAAGCTGCATGCGCCGCAAATGCCGGCGCAGCATGTCCGGCTTCAATGCGCCCGGCGGAACAATCCCGTTCGCCTCGGCGCGGCGGATCGCATCTTCCGCGCTCATTTCCACATGCCCGGTGTTCCGCTTGCTGGTCAGCATCATGGCCGCCACCAGCTTGATTTGATCCTCGGTCACGCCGTCCTTGCGGATACTGCCGGCATCCGCCCGCCGCTTGCGCCCTGAGCTGTAGAGGCCGGTGGCCTCCAGCTTGCGGTAGAGCGTGGACGGGCTGATGCCCAGCCGCGCAGCCTGCCGCCGGGCGATGCGGCTCCTCTCGCCACGCCCGGCTGCGGCCAGCGCCCGCGCCGCCGCTTCCAGCCTCTCCATCTCGGCGGCTGTCACTGGATCGTCTCCGCATCGATGGTCTGGCCATGCCAGGCTTCGGTGCTGGCATCATCCATCGCCATGTGCAATGCCGGAAACCGGGTCAGGATCGTCTCCCGCGCCGCAGCAAAGAGCGCCCGCATCTCTTCGAACTCCGCATGCAGCTTGCCCGCGATGTGCAGATCGTCTTCGCTCACCTGCTGCGCCATCGCATGCAAATCCACCAGCGCGGCCTGCGCGCGCATCGCCGCCTCACGAATCTGCTCCAGCCGCGGGTCATCCTCCGGGCGCGTGATCTCGCCCCTCATCCTCTCCAGCTCGGTGGCGATTTCGTCGCGCTGCTTGTGGGCCTCCTCCAGAAGTTTGTCCTTGATGCCGATGTCCGCTTCCAGCCGCTTCAGCTGTTCGCGCAGTTCCTGTGCGGTCATCCGCTCGGCATCGTCCAGCGTGATGCCAAGCACATCCTCGCCATTCTCCAGCTTGTCCAGTGATTCGTCGTCCAGCATCTCGGCGATGGCGTAGAGCTTGGATCGGCTCAGCTTCAGAAGCCGCTCCGAGCGATCTGCAAAGCGCTTGGCCACCAGCATCATGCGCTGCGCTGTCCGCGGAGGAATGCCCCGGGCTTTCAATCCATCGATGAACTCGCCATGCTGTAGCGATTCCTTGAGCCTTATCAGTGCTCGTCCCACCAGCACAATGTCCATGCAGATCCGGCCAAGACCCTGTTCGGTGATGAGCCACAAGGATTCGGCGTCCGAAGGCAAATCACTGGTGATTCGCTCCATCACGGCCATGCGCCGCATCTCCTGCATCCGCGCCTCATCGGCTTGTGCCAGCGTCTTTTCCGCCTGGCCGCCGATACGCTCGGCGTCGGCTTGCTCGATGGGATCGGTCTCGATTTTTCTCGCCATCAGTAGATGCTCCTTGTGTAGTTGTTCGCGTCGTCCTCCAGCCGCGTGCGCGCTCGCTGGATGCCGTGCTGCACGGCCACGGCGATGTTCGTGATCTTGCGCGGCGCGAGCCGCCAGAGTCCGTCCGGCGTCTGCTCCGCCCAGCCGGCCGCCTGCGCATTGCGCAATGCGCGCAGCGCCTCCGGCTGGCTCACCCCAAGCGCCCGCGCCACATCCGCCATCCGCATCGGCTCGAACTCATGCCCGGCCAGCAGCTCCACCATCCGGCAAAAGCGGATGATCTGCGCCGAGGGCTTTGCCTTCTTCTCCGCGCTCATGCCGCCTCCCGCATCAGCCGCGCGGCTTCGATCCGCGCCCGGTTCACCGCCTCGCTCCGCGTGCGGAACCAGCGCGTTTCGATGCGCATCTCCAGCGAGGGCAGCACACAAAATTCCACCGGCCGCCCCGAGCGTCCGCCGCCGCGGCGGCACACAAGCCCCACATACACCTGCCGGCCGTTCGGCCCGGTCATGTGAATCATGTCCCGTTCATTCATATCCCAAGTTCCTCCTGTTTGATGCCGTGGTCGACCGCGCGGCGGCCGCGCGCCAGCCCGCCGATGGCCGCATCGATGGCCTTGCGCGCGGCATCCGCGTCCAGCTCGCCATCGAAAAAGCGCGTCAGCGCCGTCACCGCCTCGGCCTGCGCCTTTTGCAGCGCGGCCAGTTCCGCCGGCTTCATTCGGCCCACGCGCTTCGGAATCCGGTAAAGGGCGAATCCGCACCGGCTGGCGATATGCTCCAGCGGCCCGAAATCCCCCTGCGCGATCATTGCCGGAATGAGCTTGGAAACCGGAAAGTTCGCTTCGTCGCAGGGATTCGCCGCGCGATACAGGCTCGATTGCCCCCAGCCGATCGCGTCCGCCAGCTCCATCACACTCATGCGCCCGGCCAGCACCATCCGGTGAATCGCGTCCTGCAATGTGGCCGGGGTGGATTTCCTCAGCGCCATTGCAAGCCCCCGCACACGCGGTCGTGCAATCCGCGCCGCAATTTGTAATTGCAAGCCAGTTGCGCCATGCCTAAGCTGCCGGCATGGCAAAGCGCATGAATATCGATATCCGCGATGGCTGGTTTGCCGTTCAATCGGCCTACAAGGATCGGATGATCCGTATTGCGTTCACACGCATGCCTCCGGGGCTTGAAGGCGTGGCAATCCAGAAAGGCCGCGCGGATGACTTCCTGTTTCTGACCGTTCTCTGGCCGCGATCCTTGGTATGCACATCCGATGCGCTCGGCCAGAGCAAGCCAGTCGGCCTGACTTATGCCAGCATGGTGATCGAACCCATGCGGCTTGTCGGAGTGGATGCCGAATATATTCATGAGCGGCTCGGGCGCCCGATGGACGAATCCCGGGCTGTAGCATCCTTGCTGACCCGCGTGGCGATTGATCGGCGGTTCGCGGATTGGCTGGAGCAGTGCAGATGCCAGTCGTAATCAATATCAGCCTGATGCAGATCATCGATCGAGAACGCTTCGACGAACACCGTGCGCTCCCTCGCAGCGCGCCGGACTGCGCTGCGGAGATCGGCAAAGCTGGCAAACACATCCGCTTGGATAACAATGCCGTCACCGCCGCCAAGGGCGCGAATGACCGAGGTCTTGCCGCTGCCGGCCTCGCCGGTTATGGCAACCACCCGAGGAAGGTGACTGCAACGCCGAAGCGCCGAGCAAAGCGCAGGTGTGGGGATATGCCTGATCGTCATGGGTGCTCCTCCTTCAGTTTGAATTCCGCCCGGCGGACAATGCGCCCACTGGGGCGGCGGTATATCTCGTCCGGCCAGATGGCGGCCACTTCCTTGCCCAGCGCCTTGGCCACCGCCTCGCGGATACGCCGGGTGGTGCGGCGACCGTTGATGACTTCCGACACCCGACTGCGTTCTACGCCAGCAACCTCGGCGATTTCGGTTTGCGAGATGCCTCGCAACAGCAGCATGGCCTTGATTTCCGCCGGAGTTAGAGCCTTCAAATCATCCTCCTCAAATGCGCCTCGTGGTGTTTTGGTAACTTGTTCCCACATTCGCCGCAGCCCCCTTTTTTTGGCTGGATGTGGTAACCGTTTCGCCCACGATGGGCGCAATATAGAACCGAACGGTTCCCTAGTCAAGGGGTAGGTAACCGTATGGCCGCCACAGGAGATCGCCTCAAAGAAGAGAGACTTCGCCTTGGAATGAGTCAGACGGAAATGGCTGATATTGGCGGAGTGACAAAAAAGACGCAGGGCCTGTATGAAAAGGGAGAGCGACACCCGGATTCCAGATACCTATCCGCAGTCGCTGAAGCTGGTGTTGATGTTCTCTATATCCTCACGGGTAACCGTTCGGTTTCTTGTAAAGTGAATGGTCGGGCAAATAGACATTGGCAAGATGTGGGGGTATTCAAGTCCACTGTAGAATGTTTGCGAAAAAAAATTGAGGACATAGACGAATATGACCGATCTTCGCCAGACGATGTTGGTTGCCTTTCGGTCGATGTCAAAGAAGAGCTTGTTGATTTTCTGGAAACGGTCAGCAGGAATCCACCACTGCATGCATTCGTCACCGTCCCTCTCCACGATGTCCAAGGAAGTTGCGGCGATGGTTCGGTCATTCACTCCGAACAAGTGGTCGATTATCTGGCGTTCAAGAGGGACTGGATTTCTCGCGTGGCGAGCGATCCGAATCGCCTGGCGCTGATCGAGGCGGCGGGAGATTCGATGATGCCAACGATCAACAGCGGCGATCTGCTGCTGCTCGATCTCTGCATCAACCGCATCGAACAAGATGCAATCTATGCCATCAGCGTGGACGGCATGCTATATATCAAACGAATCCAGAAGCGGCTGGACGGCACGGTGATCGTCAAGTCGGACAACCCGAACTACGAGGAACAGCGATTCACCGCCGACGAGGCAGCCAGCCTGCGAATCGTCGGGCGTGTGCATTTGTGGCCTGGTCTCACCCGCAAAATCAAGCTGCGACTGGAAGGGATCGACACGCCGGAAAAGCGCGGCTCTCCGGATTGCGAAAATGCGTTGGCGTGGAAAGCCACGCGCTTCACGCGCCGGTTTCTGGGCGCAGGTGGATTCGTCAGGGTGACTGATGTCCGCCTCGGCAAATATGCCGGCCGCGCCTTGGGCCGGATCGTGGTTCCGGGCAAGGGAGACTTGGGCCGCGCCTTGCTCGCCGCCGGCCTCGCGCGTGAATACCGCGGCGGCCGGCGCGGCCCGTGGTGCGGGGAATGACACCCGCAGGTTGACAGCAAGGCATCAGGAGGTTCATGATGGCAGACAAGAACAAGCGCCCACCCTCGCCCTCGAAGGTCATCGAGGAGAACACGCAGCGCGGCGGCTTCAGCGAGCCGCGCGGCCCGCGGCCGCTGGATGTGTCGGACACGCTTCCTCCGCCTCCGCCGCCGGGCAAAGGGGGCAATCATGATTCCGGAAAATCCGACTGACGACTGGCACGCGCTGCTCTTCGGCGTTCGCCGCTCAGCGCGCTATCATGAAAAGCGGGAGCGTTTCTTCCAGCGGTTGAACCGCGTGGTGCTGTTCCTCAATGTCGCTTTTGGTTCGGCGGCTGTGGTGGCGGCGCTCTCCGAGCTTGGCCACGGCTGGATTGTGGCGTTCTCCACCTTGGTTGCGGCCGCATCGGCGCTGGATCTGGCCGTGGACACGGGCAGCCGCGCGCGCCTGCATGCGGATTTGAGGCGGCGGTTCGTGGCGCTGGAGTCGGCCATGATCGGCGAGGAGCCGGACGCCGGGAAGCTCGCCCGGTTCACCCGCGAGCGGCTGGCCATCGAGCAGGATGAGCCGCCGGTGGTGCGCACGCTGGATATCCTCTGCCACAATGAGCTGGTGCGGGCGCTGGGGTATGGCAAACAGCAAGAGCATGCCTTGTCGCCTTGGCGGCGGCTGCTGGCGCAGGTGTGGTGAAGGGGACAGGAAACAACGGCGAGTTGAATTCAGACAGGCATGGTATGGCTCGACCGCCATCATGGGAGGTGCAAATGATTCGGGATGGAATCCCCTGGTAACTGTTGACCGCCGCCGGAACCCGTTCCGGCGGTTTCTTTTTGTATGCGATAGATGATTTCGCCTCGTGGGTGCTTGCGGAGGCCGGATTCGTCCGGCCTCCGGCTCACCGGGAGGAGCGATGCGCGAAATCAACCGAATCATCATCCATTGCGCGGACACGCCGAACGGGCGTGAGTTCCATGCGTCCGACATCGACCGCTGGCACAAGGAGCGCGGCTTCCGCTGCATCGGCTATCACTATGTGGTCGCGCTGGACGGCGCGGTTGAGCCGGGCCGCCCGGTCGGGGAAATCGGCGCGCACTGCAAGGGATACAATCATGATTCCATCGGCATCTGCCTGATCGGGCGGGATGCATTCACGCGCGCCCAATGGGATGCGCTGGATCGGTTGCTGGCCGATCTTGGGCTGCGCTGGCCGGAGGCCACGGTGCACGGCCATCGCGAATTCAATCCGCGCAAATCCTGCCCCGGTTTCGAGGTGTCGCACTGGCTCACCGAGTCGGCGCGCACGGAATCCGGGCATCTGTGGCGGCCGGAGGGCGAGGCATGAGGTGCTGGCTGGAGATGTTCGCGCCGGCGATTTTGGCCGGCGCACTGGCTTTCTGGATGGCCGGATGGCTTGCCGGCCTGGCGGCCGCTGCGCTCGTGGTGGTCGGCCAGATCTGGACGGGATACCTGCTCGTGCGCGGGATTATGGGATGAGAAAGGAGGAAGGCATGCTGCCGTTCATCGGCCCGCTGTTGGGCATCGGGGAAAAGATCATCGACAAAATCTGGCCGGATCCGGCCAAGGCCGCCGAAGCCAAGGCGAAGCTCGCGGCAATGGCCAGCCAGGGCGAACTGGACGACATGCGGATTCACATGCAGGCCATCGTGGCCGAGGCGAAATCCGAGCACGCAATCACGGCCACCTGGCGTCCGATCACCATGCTGGTGTTCGTGGCCATCATCGCGAACAACTACATCGTCGCGCCGTATGTGCACCTGATCTTCGGCGTGGATGTGCAGTTGCCGCTGCCGCCGCAGATGTGGGATCTGCTCAAGATCGGCCTGGGCGGCTATGTGGTCGGCCGGTCGGTCGAGAAAGTGGTGAAGGGCTGGCGCAATGGCTGACATCGCAGACATGGCGCAGGCGCGGGAAGAGGCGCACCGGGCGCGGGCGATTCTGGCCGCGCGCCGCATGATGCACGCGGGAGATCAGGAAACGGATGCGGACGGTCATGTGATCTGCGCCGATTGCGGCGAGCGGATCCCGGCGGCGCGATTGCGCGTGCTGCCGCGCGCGGTGCGCTGTGTGGAATGCCAGGCGAAGATCGAGCGCAGCGCGGCGCGGGCGGGCGCATCCCGCCTGATGCGGGAGCGGCCATCCGGGAGCGTGGACGATGGATATTGAGATCGTCCGCATCGGCATCCAGGTCGGCCAGTTCGCCATCACGAGCGCGATCGGCGTTTACCTTTACTGGGAGCGCAAGAGCGATCGCACGAACCGGCGCATCACGGCGCTGGAAAAACGCCACAACGAAGAGCTCAAGGCATTGCAGGCACAGATTTCCGATCTCGATGGCCGGCTGAAGCAAGCCATCGGCCATGCCGATCTGAAGCCGATCTTCGAGCGCATGAACAGCATGGACAAGCAGCTTGGCGAGATCTCCGGCAAGTTGCACACGCTCGATTTGATCCACGAATACCTGATGAACAAGAACGGAGGCGGGAAATGAGCCTGGCGGAACACAAGCGCGCCGACAGGCGGCTGATCATGCTTCGTGCGCTGGCATCCGAGAGCGATTACTCGATCACGGATACAGTGCTGCGGATGCTGCTGGCCGAGTTTGGGCACGATGAATCCATGAACACCATCCATGCCGATCTGCAATGGCTCGAATCGCGCGATCTGGTGACCCTGCGTGATGCAGGCGAACTGATGGTGGCCACGGTGACAGCGCGCGGCGTGGATGTGGCGTATGGCAGAGAGCGCATCGAGGGCGTGCGCCGGCCGCGCCCGGGGGAGTGAGATGGCGCCGCCATCCAAGGTCAGCCGCCTGCCGCAGGATCTGCGCGACGAGCTGAACCGTCGCATCCTGGCCAACGGCTTCGCGGGGTACGACGAGCTGGAATCCTGGCTGAACGCCGAGCTGGAGAAGCGCGGCCTGTCGATGACGATCAGCCGCAGCGCGATCCACCGCGAGGGCCGCAAGCTGGAAGCGCTGGGCGAGCGCGTGCGCGCGATGCGCATGCTCCAGGAAAGCTGGCAGAAGCAGATGGGCGCGCGCGGCTTGGGCGAGATCGGCCGCGTGCTGAATGCGCAGCTTCAGGGGCTGGCCTTTGCGCTCACGCAGGATGTGGCCGATGGCGGCGAAATCAACGCCGAATGGCTGCGCGACATGTCGGCCACGATCATGCGCCTGGAGAAGGCGGCCAGCCTCAACGAGGAGCGCGAGCAGAAGATCCGCGAGGAGGAGCGCAAGCGTGCGCGCGAGGAGGCGGAAGAGAAGCTGGCCGAGCTGGAGAAGCGCGGCGGCCGTCGCATCGATGCCGAAACCCTGAAGCTGGTGCGCGAGCAGCTCTATGGCGGGTAGCGCGCCAATTCTTCTCCCCTACCAGCGGCGCTATCTGGCGGACGGAAGCCGCTTCAAGGCGGGCATGTGGAGCCGGCAGACAGGCAAGACATTCACCACCACGCTGGAGGCAGTGCTCGATTGCTTGGAGGCCGAGGCCGAGGGCAAGGCGCGGCGATGGACAATCCTGTCGGTCTCGCAGGCGCGCGCACTGGATGCAATGGAGAATGGCGTGAAGCTGCATCTTCGCGCGCTCAAGGCGGCCTTCGAGGCGGTGAGCGTGCCGTTCGAGGCGGATGAACTGGCGTTCGAGGCGCGCCTGCCGGGCGGCAGTCGCATTCGCGCGATTGCGAGCAAGCCCTCCACCGCGCGCGGCATGACGGAGAACCTGATCCTCGATGAGTTCGCGCATCATCAGGACAACCGGGCGATCTGGACAGCGCTGCTGCCGGTGGTCTCCAAGCCCGGACTGAAGCTTCGCGTGATTTCCACGCCAAACGGCAAGGGCGACAAGTTCCACGAGATCATGACCGATCCGGAGCTTGGCAAGAGCTTTTCGCGGCATGTGGTCACGATCCATGATGCGGTGGCGGATGGCCTGCCGCGCAATGTGGACGAACTCAAGCGGGCGATGAACGATCCGGAAGCTTGGGCGCAGGAGTTCGAGTGCCGGTTTGTGGACGAAGCGACGGCCTGGTTGCCGTATGACCTGATCGGTGCCTGCGAGGATCCTGAGGCCGGCAAGCCGGAATCGTATGCCGGCGGCCCCTGCTTCGTGGGCATGGACTTTGCCGCGCGCGGCGACCTGACGGTGATTGCCGTGCTGGAGGATTGCGAGGGCCGTCTCTGGCTGCGCGAGATGATCGAGATGCGGCGCGCGAGCTTCGCCGATCAGCTCGCGGAGCTGGATCGTGTGATGCGCGACTATCGGGTGATTCGCGCCGCGCTCGATCAGACCGGCATGGGCGAGATGCCGGTGGAGGAAGCGCGGCGACGGCACGGCGGCTACCGCATCGAGGGCGTGCTCTTCACGGCATCGCGCAAGCTGGATATGGCCGGCGCGCTGAAACAGGCGATGGAGGATCGCAGGCTTGTGATTCCTCCGCGCCCGGAGCTGCGCGCCGATCTGCATTCGGTGACGCGCACGATGGGGCCGTCCGGCGCGCCGCGGCTCGGTGCCGAACGCAGCGGCGGCAGCCATGCCGACCGTTTCTGGGCGCTGGCGCTGGCGGCCAGTGCGGCGCACGGCGGCGATGCCTGGGCCGCCGAATATCGCGGCATCCCGCGCAGCCCGGATGCGCGCGACCCGATGCGTCCGGATCACGCGGACGACTGGCGCGCGGGCCGCTTTGCGCCCGGCGCCTGGTGATGCTCCGGGGAGGCGAGCGCGTGAAATCGCCTGCAAGCCGCGTTGCATGTTTTCGGGGGCATTGCCCCGTCGCAATCCGAATCTCGCGCGGAACCCATATAATAACACATTCTAACACGGGTTCCGGTCGCAATCCGATCGAGGAGGCGCGCCATGACCGTGCTCTATGACGCCCACGGGCGAAAAATCGACATCGGCAGCCTGCGCCGGGAGGAATCCGCGCCGTCGATCCGCTCGGTGCGCCAGCCGATCTCCGGACACCCCTCCGAGGGGCTGACGCCGCATCGACTGGCGAACATTCTCCGGCTGGCCGACGAGGGCGATCCCTTTGCCCAGTGCGAGTTGTTCGAAGACATCGAGGAGAAGGATGCGCATCTCTCCAGCGTGCTGGGCATGCGCCGGCGGGCGGTCGCCGCGCTGGAGATCCGCATCGAAGCGCCGGAGGGCGCGAACGCGCGCGAGAAGAAGGCGGCGGAACTGGCGCGGGAGATGATCGCCGCGATTCCGAACCTGCCGGAGAAGACGCTGGATATCCTCGATGCCATCGGCAAGGGATATTCGGTGTCCGAGATCATCTGGGAGATTCACGGGCAGGAGGCCGTGATCGCCGATCTGCGCTGGCGCGATCCGAAGCATTTCCGGTTCGATACGGATACGCTGGCCGAAATCCGCTTGCGCGATTTGGAACACATCGACGGCCGGCCGCTGACGCCGTTCAAGTATGTGGCGCATGTCCACAAGGCGAAGGCCGGTCTGCCGGTGCGCGGCGGCATCCTGCGCCCCTGCGCCTGGATGTATCTGTTCAAGAACTACGACATCAAGGATTGGGTCACCTTTGCCGAGGTCTATGGCCAGCCGTTGCGCGTCGGCAAGTATCCGGCCACCGCCAGCGAGAAAGAGAAGGACATCCTGCTGCGCGCGGTGGCGAATCTCGGCACGGATGCCTCGGCCATCATCCCGCAGGAAATGCTGATCGAGTTCGTCGAGGCAGGCGGCAAGTCCGGCAGCATCGATCTCTACGAGCGGCTCGCGCGCTGGTGCGATGAGCAGATGAGCAAGGCGGTGCTCGGCCAGACCAGCAGCTCGGATGCGATGAGCCACGGCCTCGGCTCCGGTCAGGCGAACCTGCACGCCGAAGTGCGCGACGACCTGATCGAAGCCGACGCGCGGCAACTGGCCGCAACGCTGGCGCGCGACCTGGTGCGGCCGATCGTGACCCTCAACATGGGGCCGGTCGATCGCTGGCCGGAGGTGCACATCGTCGTCGAGGAAGCGGAGGATCTCGGGCATCTGGCCGAGAATGTCGAGCGGCTGGCGCGACTCGGCTTGCCGGTGCCGAAGAGCTGGCTGTATGACAAGTTCGGCATCCCGGAGCCGAAGTCCGGCGAGGATGTGCTCGCGCCGCCTGCGGCCGCGCCGATGGTTGCGGCCAATGCGCAGAGCAGCATCCCGCCCGATGCGGAGGTCGCATCGCTGGCTCCGGCGTCCGGTGATGTTGTGGATGCCATTGCCAACCAGCTGGAAACAGAATCCGCCCCTGTTACGGACGCCATGATCGATCAGGCGCGCAAGCTGCTCGATGAGGTGGAAACGCTGGAGGAATTTGCCGACCGTCTGCCCGAGCTGGTCGGCGACATGGAGATCGAGGCGCTGAATGAACTGATGGCGAAGGCGTTTGCGACGGCAAGCCTGGCCGGACGCCATGATGTGGATCGGGAGAGCTGATGCCGGCGCGCTATGGGTCGCTGCCGTTCGAGGCGCAGATCGCCTTCTTTCGCCGCAAGCTGGCGCTTCCCACGCGCGCATGGACGGATGTGTGGCAATCCGGGCACGACCATGCATTCGTCGTGGCCGGAGCATACCGGATCGCATTGGTCGAGGATTTGCAGAAGGCCGTGCAAAAGGCCATCGAGCGCGGCGCGACACTGGCCGCGTTTCGCAAGGACTTCGACAGAATCGTGCAAAAGCATGGCTGGAGTTATCGCGGTTCGCGAGGCTGGCGCACGCGCGTGATTTTCGAGACAAACCTGCGCACCAGCTATCAGGCCGGCCGTTTCGCGCAGCTTCAGCGCTTCGACTTCTGGCAGTATCACCACTCGCCAGCCAGCGAGGATCCCCGTCCCGAGCACTTGGGGTGGGATGGTCTGGTGTTGCCGAAGACTGATCCCTTCTGGCAGACCCACTACCCGCCCAATGGCTGGGGCTGCAAATGCACGGTCACCGGCATGAGCAAGGAAACCATGCACCGCAAGGGATTGTCGCCTGACCGATCGCCGGAAATCCGCTGGCGGCGGGTGCGTGTGGGGCGCGGCGGCCCGAGCCCGCGCATGGTGCGGGTTCCCGAGGGCGTCGATCCGGGCTGGGCGTATGCGCCGGGGCGCGATGCGTGGACAAGGCAGTTCGCACCTCCGCCGCTCCCACCCTCCTCTGGCAAACAGGATGCGCCTCGCCTGATTCCCGCGCACGCCGCGAGAGATTTGTTGCCGGAGCCGAGGCCGTTCCCGGCCGGTCGCCTGTTGCCGCCCATGAAGCGGGGGAAAGAAGAGGAATATGTGCGCATGTTCCTGGCGGAATTCGGCGCGGATATCGGCAAGCCATCGGTGTTCGCCGATGCCGTTGGCGAGCCCTTGGTAATTTCGGAAGGCCTGTTTCTCGACGCGCGCGGACGCTGGAAAGTCGGCAAGCGGGGACGGGAGCGATATCTGCGCATGCTGGCGGCCGCGCTGAAGGATCCGGACGAAATCTGGGTGGCAATGGAATGGCATCACGCGCTGGGCAAGGCGGTTGTGCGAAGACGCTACATCGCCCGATTCGATATGCCGGGCGATGAGCGCTCAGGGTTCGCCGTGTTTGAATATGGCAAGGACGGATGGATCGGACTGACAACCTATCAGCGGGATGTTCCGGGTGCGGATGAACTGGATGCGGAGATCGAAAAGCTCCGGCGCGGGGTGAGGCTGTATCGCCGGAAATAAAAGGCCCCGACGCCGCCACGCC
>CAYVBG010000015.1:0-15913 GCA_964449205.1 uncultured Zetaproteobacteria bacterium
GGCTACTAAACCGGATAAGGATAGCAACCCAAGTTCAGCTCCATGGAAGCCCGGCGTCTTTTCAGGTGTATTTCTACCAAACGCCTGATCGAGACCGGCTGCCCACTGCAAACATTAAATATTCCGTCAGCCTCGCAATGTTCAGCCAAATCAACGATCCTCATGGCCACCTCATCTACCGATAGATAGTCGCGCAATTGCTCCCCAGCAGACATGTCAAACGATTCCTCACCGCGGTCAATCGCCTTGTCCAACTGGGCCAGAAGACTCCTCGAATTCTGCCCCTCCCCATAGACATAAAATATTCTAGCCCACTGCAATACAAAAGGTAACTCTCGCTGCAAAAACTGCAAATATTTTCGCAACACATCTTTAGCCAAAGCGTAGGGAACAACAGGATCAGTAGTCATCGATTCATGCAAACAACCAGCACGCATGCCATACTCCAAACAGGTTCCGGTTACAAGAACTTGTCTCAGGCCCTGCTCAACCAATGATTTGATAAACTGATAACTAGCCGGAAGATTCTCTTCATAATGAAATAATGATCTATAATTAGGCAGTCCACTCCATGCCAAATGGAACAGCACATCCGGCTGCCCCAAAGCACGCAACTCGATTCCTCTAGGGGAGTGAACATCATGAAGAATACACTCCACTTTATTCCACCAATTCATATTGCTCGCCTTGTCTATATCCCTGACCAAAGCGATAACACTATGCCCCCGTTCAAGCAAGACTTGCACCACTATCCTGCCGATAAACCCTGTTGCCCCCGTAACCAACACTTTCATTCGAAAACCTTCAGACAAGGTACTGCCGTAACGAATTTCCCATCCCATTCGCGAATGAAGCCATTCTGCCGCTTGACCTCATCGGCGATGTTCCATGGAAGGATCACCACATAATCCGGCTTTCTTTCTACCAGGGCTTCGGGCGCAAGAATCGGGATGTGGCTTCCCGGCAAGAACTTCCCCTGCTTGGACGGCGCGGCATCGCACACGAACGGCAACAGGTCGGGCTTGACGCCGGCAAAATTCAATAGCGTGTTGCCCTTGGCCGCGGCGCCGTAGGCGCCAACCAGTTTGCCGCGCCGTTTCTGTTCCAGCAAGAATGCCAAGAAATCATTCTTTACCTTTTCGGCGCGGCTTTGAAAGGCGAGGTAGGTTTCCACTTTGAGCAGCCCGGATTCCAGTTCATCATGCAAAACCCGCGCTACCGAAGCCGCCGGCTCTCGGGGGTCGTCCGCATGCGCGCCGTAAACCCTCAAACTGCCCCCATGCGTGGGCAGACGATCGACATCAATGACTTTCAGCCCGACGGATTCGAAGATCCGCCGCACCGCGTGCAACGAGAGATAGGAATAGTGTTCGTGATACACCGTATCGAACTGATTCAGCCGAATCAGGTTCAACAGGTGTGGAAACTCCAGCGTAATCGTGCCCCGCGGTTTCAGAGCTTTTTTTAGCCCGGCCGTGAAGTCGTTGATATCCGGCACATGGGCATAGACGTTGTTTCCAATGATCAGGTCCGCTTGACGGCCTTCGTCAACCAGACGGTTTGCCAACTCCCGGCCGAAGAATTCCCGCATGACCGGCACCCCCGCGGCTTCGGCGGCGTCAGCCGTCGAATCGGTCGGCTCTATCCCCAGACAGGGGATGCCCATTTCGGCGAAATTTTTCAGCAAATAGCCGTCGTTCGCCGCCACCTCGATGATGAAACTTTCCGAACTCAGTCCAAGACGCGCGGTAATCATCCGGCAGTAGTCGCGCGCGTGGGCAAGCCAGCTTTTGGACACGGATGAGAAGTAGGCGTAATCGCTGGTGAACAGTTCATCCGCCCGCGCGTAATCCTCGGTTTGGACCAGCCAACAGTCATCGCATACGAAAAGGCGCAGAGGAAAGGTCAGCTCCGGCGCGTGCAAGTCGTCTTCCGAAAGATAGGCATTGGACGGCGGCGCGAAACCTAGATCAAGAAAACGGTGGTGAAGATAGCTTCCACAATGACGGCAGTTCATGCTTTCAATCCCTCGAAGTCGACATCGAGCAGCGGATGGGAGCGATCCCGGTCTGAAACATCCGTCACATCCAGCGGCCAGGCGATGCCGATGGCCGGATCATCAAAGCGCACGCCCCCTTCATGCTCCGGCGCATAAAAGGCAGTATGCAGGTAGAGCAGCTCGCTGTCTTCTTCCAATGCCTGAAAACCATGGGCGAATCCTTCCGGAATCACCATCATGCGTCCGCTTTCGGGCGTAAGTTCTTCGGCATGCCATTGCAGGAAAGTAGATGATCCTTGCCGCAAATCCACCGCCACGTCCCAAACCCGCCCGCGAATGCAGCGCACCAGCTTCATCTCTGCACATGGCGGATACTGGAAATGCATGCCGCGAATCGCGCCGACCCGGTGTGTTCGCGAGTGGTTGATCTGTACGATCCGCCGGCTCCCGATGAGTTCGGCCAGTTCGCGCGCGCAGAACCAGCGCGCAAAAGCGCCTCGCGGATCAACAATCGGTTGTGCTTCGGCGATCCAGAGTGCGGAAAGTTTTGTAGGGCGCAGCTTCATGATGCCACTCTCGCCTCAAACTCCTGGATTTGATCGATGGTGAAACGATACATATCCGCACCATCCTCGAACGCGCGATACCAGGCGGCCGTCCAATCCACTCCCTCCTCCACATGCAACACAGGATGCCAGTCGAGCATCTGGCGCGCCTTGCTGCAATCCAGTCGCAGCAGCCCTGCCTCATGCAGGCCATCGGCCGGGGCCACCTTTTGCCATTTGCCACCTCCCCATGCCTCGGCAAAACGCGACACCATCCATTCGACAGGGCGGGTGTCTTGCTCTTCAGGGCCGAAATTCCAGGCCGAGGAAAACTGACGGGGTCGTTCGGCCAGCCGCTCGATGAGCAGCAAATACCCGCGCAAGGCCTCCAGCACATGCTGCCACGGGCGCACAGCCTGCGGATGCCGAATTCGCACCGTCTCATTCCTGCGCCAGGCGCGGACCATATCGGGAATCAGGCGGTCTTCCGACCAATCCCCCCCACCGATAACGTTGCCCGCACGCGCCGTCGCCACACCGATACACCGAGCATCATTGTCGAAAAAACTGCGCCGGTAGGCGCTCGTCACCAGTTCGGCGCAGGCTTTGCTGCTTGAGTAGGGATCAAACCCACCCAAAGGCTCTTCCTCTCGATATCCTGCTTCACGCTCGCGGTTTTCGTAACATTTATCACTGGTGATCACCAATACCTGTTCGACGCCGGGGGTGCGCCGCACTGCCTCCAGCAGATGCACCGTTCCCATCACATTGCTGGCATAGGTGAGTACGGGTTCATGGTAAGATCGCCTCACCAACGGTTGGGCCGCCATGTGGATGACGATGTGCGGATTAGCCTTTTGCATGGCACGGATCAGCGCCTCGCCATCACGCACATCCCCCCGCTCGTCTGAAACAAGTATGTCGCCGATTCGGGCTGTTACGAACAGGCATGGATCGATCTCCGGAGCGAGTGCGTAGCCGTGCACGCGCGCGCCCAAACGATGCAGCCAGAGCGCCAGCCATCCCCCCTTGAAACCAGTGTGGCCGGTGAGGAATACTCGCCTTCCGCACCAGAAATTATTTTGCATATTTACCACACTTTCCAAGGAGCCTTTCCAGACTCCCACAGAGATTCCAAAAACATTTTGTCCCGCAATGTATCCATTGGATGCCAGAACCCTGAATGTCGCCAAGCCGAAAGCTGCCCCTCGCTCGCCAACCGTTGAAGTGGATTCGCCTCCCATACGCAGTCGTCACCATCCAGATATTCGAATACTTTCGGTGACAACACAAAATATCCGCCATTGACCCAATACCCATCACCTTGAGGCTTTTCCTCAAAAGCAGTAATGCGGTCACCACTCATATCCAATGCACCGAATCGACCCGGAGGCTGTACAGCGGTAACGGTCGCCAAGGTTTGTTGCTGATGATGAAACGCAACCAAACGGCCAATGTCCACATCAGCCACGCCGTCGCCATAGGTGAAACAGAAGGCTTCCTCGCCCTGCAAATACGACTCCACTCGCTTCAAGCGCCCACCGGTCATCGTCTTTTCACCGGTATCGACAAGCGTCACCTTCCAAGGCTCCGCCGTTTGCTGATGCACCTGCATCGAGTTGTCCCGCATATCAAAGGTCACATCCGCTTGGTGCAGGTAGTAGTTCGCAAAATATTCCTTGATCACATAGCCCTTGTAACCAAGACAGATAATGAAGTCATGGATACCGTGAGCACTGTAGGTCTTCATGATATGCCAAAGAATCGGCCGCCCGCCGATTTCCACCATGGGCTTTGGCTTCAAATGCGTCTCCTCGCTAATACGCGTGCCAAAACCGCCAGCCAGAATTACCACTTTCATTAATGCAACTTCGACGACATGTTCATGTTTTGTTCTGCACTGGCGATACGATCGGGCGTTGAGGACTGGGTGGCTCCGTACCCTGAAACAGGGAACAGACCGTGTTTGTCGGCAAGATCCAGCAACAATTGTTCGCACGCCTTGCCATAGGTCTGATGGTCCAAGAATGATGGGGTGGCGATCATGGCGGATCGGATGCGTTGCCGAAGTTTATTCCGCCATGGTTCGTCGTGGCCCAGCCGGACGGCCACTTCCACATATTGTTCCGGTGTATCGCAGATCAGTTCTGGCACCTCGATGTCACGCAGGCAGGCTTCGGCCATCCGGGAACGAAAGTGTTGGCCTGCCATCACCACTGGCGGCAGATTGCATTCCAATGGATCAATCAGTGAAGTGACACCAGAGAATGGGAAGGAATCGAGATATACGTCAGCCAGCGACAACATGGCCTTGATATCCCCCCGGTATTCCTTGGGCGGCATGATGATCAATCGGTTGGTTGGAATGCCATGGCGCTCGAATGTCGCTTGCATTCTGCGTATGAAGGGCCAAGTCGCATAGGTGTTGCTCCAGTTCGGATTGAACGGATACAGCAAGAGAAAGGCCTGAGGCGTTTCCGTGAGAATGCGCGCCCAGATCATTTCGACTTCGGGGGTGATTTTGTAGTAATTGGCGCCGGAAACATAAAGGATTGCCTCATCAGGGACGCCGAGGTCCGATCGCCGTATAATCTGACCGTTTTTCTCCTCTTCCGCTGCAAAGTGATAACAGTGTGCGGGGCCGGACAGCATGCAGAGCGTTTCACGATAATCCTGTTCGGCATTTTGCTCCGGCTCGGTGAATGAGCCGGAAATATAATAGTCCACAGATTCCATCCCCGTACTGACACAGCTGGCAACGGACGCCATTTGTATGCGTGCCAGACGATGCAGGCCCGTCAATGCCGTCGCATTTCCTACAGCAGTGACGTTGCTGGCCAGTATCAGCATGTCCAGATCCAGCTCGCGCACTTGTTTCACCCAGTCGGACACGGCATGGCCCTTTAGATGGATGAATTTCTCGGACTGGCTACGGCAATATTGTTCCAGCGGATCATCGGCCGTGTGAAAAGCGATCAGGATCACTTCAAATTGATGACGATCCAAATGCTCGAAGAAGGGGAGGACGGCAAAGGTTTCGGTTTGGGGTGTGAAATGGTTGGCTAGAATGCCCATGCGAATACGTTTATGAGTTCTTTTCCGGGCGGGGCGCCAGTCCAGCTTGTTTCCATGCGAGGCGAGCAGGGTGGCCATGATTTCTGCCCTTTGGGTGAACAGGTGACATAGATTGTGATCGTTCATGTAGACCGGAATGAAGTTCGATTTGAACGTAAAGTGTTCCATGATGTGTTTCCAGGCATCGGACAGGTGCCCGGACATTGTTTGATTATGGATGATACCGGTCCATGTTTTCATGAAACGATAATAACGATCTGCTTCTCCAAGATGGAAAAACAGTTCCGGAATGGTATGGATGAAGTCCAGATAGAGATCCAGAAATGCTGGCGGCAATTGATCAGGTGTATGGCACACAGGCAATTCATGCGGCTGGCTGTACAACATGGCCGGCAACAGAGTGGAGATCAACTTGCATGGTTCATTCGATTTGGCCAATTCCTCTTTCAGGGCATGAACCAGAATGCGTTCGTCGTTCACGAGGGGTTCGTAGCGCAAACCGCTGAACATCAGTTCACGACATCCTGTTTTCGCTGCGTTGAACAGGTTTTCGTTCCATTGAGGTTGTGCCAACCATTCTTGCACAAATACAGCACGCAAAGCACGCAGGCGCTCGAGGGCGTCGCCACGCTGCTGTTTGGAGAGATCTCGAAATTGCTGCACCGCAGACTTGACCTGCTGTGACCATTCTCCAAAGTCAAACGTGCTCTTTTGATGTGCGTTGTGCTTGAATTTGGTTTGCAGGGCTTGGATGCGGTCGGACAGATTTTGGATGCGTTCTTCCCATTGGCGATATTGCGATGTTTTGGATGTTGAGAGTTGTTCCTTGGTCTTCTGCAGTCGTATGCGGCGCATTTCAAGTCCGGCCTGCAACGCGCGCCGCGCATCATCATCCATGCCAAAACAGCGATCATAAAGATCGGGAAGTTGTTCGAGGACGCCGATTTCAAGCTCTAGCCCGCCATCCAGAAGGGTGGCGGATTCCGATTCCGGATTGATGGTAAAGCGTGCGGTCACTGTATTCACATATGCCGCCGGGGCGGATGCAAGTAGCAGCACACCGAACAGATAATCATCACCTTCGATGGCTTGTTCCATCAGGGCGGCCATATTCGGATCAGCGCCATGCAGCAGGCGGTCCACAGCGAGTTTGCGAACCAACGCGCTATTCCAGATGATTTGATTGCGCAAAAAGCTTTCCAGCAATTCATGACGAGGATCCACAAGACAATCGACGGTGTTGGTGAAATCAAGAGTGTTCAGAATCTGACCGTCAAGATCCACGATATGGCTTTGGCCATAGGCCATGCCCAAGCCGGGATGCTGTTTGAACATGGGGACTGTGCGTGCGAGATGGTTGGAAGTCAGTTCGTCGTCGTCGGCACAAAAGACGAACAAATCCGTGTCGATCATGTCATACAACCGTCGAAAGTTTTCGGCTGCACCGAGATTGTGTTCATGGCGAACATGACGAACCCGCGTATCGTGTTGCGCCAGCTCTTCGCACCATTCGTTTGTGCCATCTGTTGAAGCGTTGTCTCCGATGATGAGACGAATGCTGTCATGTTGCTGGTTTAAAGCGGATGACACCGCACGTTTGAGCAAGCTCAAGCGGTTGTAGGTTGGAATGACGATGGTGACCGTGTCATCCGAGAGTGGGGGCAGTGGCATAAGCTTCGACTGACTGATTCGTACGGCATCAGCGTTCAGCGCCAGCAGTTCGGTGTTGGTGCGTTGCGCGATTTTTTTCCATGTTTGCCATACCGGAGACGAAGCTTCTCCTGGCAGACAGAGAATGTCGTGTCGGGCGATGTGTTGGTCGATATGCTCTTCCCTGTTTGTTGCTGCCAGCCGGATATGAAGAGTATCGGCTTGGTTTCCGTAATGCAGTTGCAAGAATGATGTCAGATTCCTGAGGATGCGTTGCTGTTCCTGAACCGGTGGAACAAGGACCGTCAACCATGCTCGACTTTCGCCTGCCAGAATGGCGTTGCAATGTGATCGAAGAGCATGCCATGTCAAGGGCTCCAATCGGTCGCAGATCATCAATGCCTGTGGTTCGGATATCGGTTCGCGCGGCGAGGAGGGGGGAGGAACGGGATGTTCAGATGCAGGCGACTTGGTTTCGTATGCTGTAAGATAGAGATTTTCGAGATTCCGGGTGAATTCCCACGGACGGCAAATGGCCGAATGCCGGATCAGTGTGGCCAGACACTGGCGCACGATGCCGAGATTCTCAGGGATGGAGGCCAGTTCCACGGCCTTGGCCACGTATTCATCCTCGCTGGTGGCGATGGTGACCTCGTAACCAATGTTGCGCAGGATCGAGGAGGATACCCGCTGCACGTGCATGCTGCCTTCCAGCGTGATGACAGGCACGCCCATCCATAGCGCTTCCAGCGTGGTGTGCGTGCCGTGGTAGGGGAACGGGTCGAGCGCGATATCCACACGGTTGTATTGCGCGGCGTGTTCGTGGTAGGCGCGGGTGTAGGGGGCGAATTCGATGCGCTCTTCGCTGATGCCGTTGCGGGAGAACTCGCGCAGGATGTTGCCGCGCACGAGCCTGGATTCGCATCCGGGAGACTTGATCAACAGGCGCGAGCCCGGCGTTTCCCTCAGGATGCGGCTCCAGACACGAACGACCGCCGGGTTCAGCTTGCGGATGTTGTTGAACGAACCGAAGGTGACGAATCCGTTTTGCACGGCGGGGGATTCCTGGCAACGGGGAATGTCTGGCAGGCTGTCGATGGTCAGGAAGCTTTCCGGCATGAACAGCAGGCGTTCGGTATGGAACGCGTGATTTTCCTCCAAATCGGCGTGCCGGTCGGTGATGCGATAGTCCACGGTGGCCATTCCGGTGGTGTTGGGGTAGCCGAGCCAGGTGATTTGCACCGGGGCGGGCTTGAACGCCAGCACCGGCAGTTGCGAATGGGTGGTGTGGCCGCCCAGATCCACCAGAATATGGATGCCGTCGCGATTGATGCGCAGGGCGATTTCGTCGTGTTTCATGTCCGTGACATCCACGAAGTGTTCGGCATGGGCGCGGATTTCTTTGGTCATGGCATCCTGCTTGTGCAGGTGGGCATAACAGAAAATCTCGAAGCGGCTCGTATCGTGGTTGGCCAGCACCGGACGGATGAGGTTGCCGACCGGGTGCATGTTGAAATCGGCGGACAAATAGCCGATGCGGATGCGCTCGCCGGGTGCCGGCGTTTGCCGAAGCGGCAGACGGTGATGTCGGGCTTCCTGGATGATGTGGTCGCCCCAGAGCTTGTGGATGTCAAAAACGGTTTGCGCATCCAGACCGGGCAGCGCGTTCAGGTCGAGCAATGCGCCGGGCAGATAGGAAGGAGGCACGGCATTGCTGCGCAATGCGTCAAGCACATGATGGCGCAAGCGCTCGGCGCGGCTCCAGTCGCAGGCGTAGCAATAGGCGCGAAAGGCTGAGAGCGCGCTTTCCGGCCTTGAATCGTGTTCGATCTCTTGCGCCAGACGGGTCATGGCGTCGTAGTCGCGCATTTCCCAACAGCAATGAATCAGGTGCAGGCGCGTTTCATGGTTTTCCGGCACTCGTTCCAGCACCTTGCGGTAGGCCTTCACCGCTTCGGGATACGCCCCTCGCGCCTGGTGGATGCGGCCCATCAGCCCCCAGGCGGCGGCATGATCTGGCCGTCGCGCCAGCACGTCGCGGCACAGTGTTTCCGCGCGCGCCAGTTTGCCGCCATCCAGGCAGGCTGAGGCCTGCTTCAGTTTTTTCTCGATATTGATGTGTTTCGCCATCTGTCGCGCTCCCGGTTTTTGCGATGGTGCGGGAAGGAAAGCAAGAACAGGGCCATGCCATTGATGCGCTCCCGGTTGTATCATGCCGACGGAGACGGATTTGCATTTCTAAAGTCCGTGCGACAGACGGCGATAGATGGATGTGGCGACGGAATCCAAGGGTTCCCGAGCCGCCCGCGAGGGCGAGGGGTTGCCCCTCAACGTGACAGGGCAGGGACGCCGTTCACGAGACCAACACTCAAGGAGAATGATATGTCATTGGTAGTGCAAACCAACAACGCGGCCGTGACGGCCCTGAAGAACCTCAGCACCAACAACATGAACATGAACAAGGCGCTGGAGCGGTTGTCTTCCGGCTTTCGCATCAATTCGGCGGCGGACGACGCAGCCGGCTTCGCGATCGCCTCGAAGATGAATGCGTTTGGCGAGCGCCTGAAGGCCGCCAGCCAGAATGCGGCGCAGGGCACCGCAATGGTCAAGACCGCGGATGCGGCTCTGAACGAGATTCAGAACATCATCACGCGCATCCAGACCTTGGCGGTGCAGGCTTCGTCGGCCAACAACGGGTCGGGCGAACGCGCCAAGCTGGATGCCGAGCGTATCAAGCTGGAGTCGCAGATCGACAAGTTCGCGGCGACAGCCGAATACAACGGTGTCAAGCTGCTGGACGGCACGGCCGGCACCGGTGTGGCGTTCCAGGTGGGTGCCCAGGATACGGCCAACGACCGGGTGGTGGTCGATCTGTCCCAGAACTTCAATTCCACCGGCACGGGCACTGCCGGTTTGGGGCTTGCCGGCACGACGGCCACATTGACCACCGCCACCGGCGCGCAGGCCTATATCGCAACACTGAACACCGCGCTGGACACGGTGGTGAGCAAGCGTGCCGATCTGGGCGCGGTGCAGAACCAGCTCGGCTTCGTGCAGGCCAATCTGGCCACCGCGATCGAGCAGGTGACGGCATCGGTGTCCACGATTCGGGATGCGGACATGGCGGCCGAAATGGCGAACTTCACCAAGAGCCAGGTGCTGGTGCAGGCGGGCACGGCGATGCTGGCGCAGGCCAATCAGGCCAGCCAGAACGTGCTCAGGCTGTTCCGGTAAGGCCAGCGGCTGATCTCCTCCCCCTTCGCGGGGGAGGAGAAAGGCCGGCAAACTGAGATAAGGAGGTAAGCGATCATGCAAGGCGTTACGCAGATCAAGATGGCATCGCTGACCCCCGGCTCGGTTTCGGTTCGTCCTTCCGGTTCACAAGCTTCGTCCGCCGCCGTTTCATCGCAGGCTCAAGGTTCGGCCCAGCCGAGCCGGCAGGAAGTGGAGCAGGCCATCAACCGTGCCAACGCCAGGATGGCGGCGGCCAATCAGGGAATCCGATTTGGATTCGATGATGCCGCGGGGCAGCTGGTGGTCAAGGTGGTGGATCAAAACACGGGCGAGGTGATTCGCCAGGTTCCTTCCAAGGAATTTCTTGCCGCGCAGGCGGCGGCCCGGGAGGCAATCGGCCTGCTGCTCGACAAGCAGGCATGATCTTGCCAGGGCAGGTGCAGAGTCATGACGCCTCTTGCGGGGTTCGGGCACACGGTTGCTGGCCTGAATCTTGCAGGGGGCGCATGGCATTGTTGACAGGAGCGCAGGCATGGCGGTGATTTCCAGCATTCCCAATCAGGTGGCCGGGTTCGATACGCAAAAGGCGATCGACGAGCTGCTGGCCGTGCAGCAACTCCAGATCGACCGGCTCAAGGGCAAGCAGGACGCGCAACAGGCCCGTCAGGATGCATACAATCAACTCAACCAGAAACTGCTCGACCTGCGTCATGTCGCCACGGCAATGGCGGATGCGTCGCAGTTTTTTTCCTATGCGGCCACGCTGTCCAGCAGCAATGCCAGCGTGCCGGCCAGCGCCTTGCTGGACGTGAGCGGCACCAATGCGGTGTCTGCCGGCAGCCACACCATTGTGGTCAATCAGGTGGCGCAGGCCCAGCGGGACGCCTCCTCGGCAGCGGTGACCGATGCCACCGGTGCGGCCGTGGCCAGCGACACCGTGGCGCTGGGCATGAGCGGGTCGTTTGCGGTGCAGGGCGTGACCATCAATGTGACCGCCGCCGATTCCCTGCAGGACATTGCGTCCGCCATCAATCAGCAGAAGGCGACCACGGGGGTGACGGCGTCGATCATCAAGTCGGGCGCCAGTGACTACCGGCTGGTGCTCACGGCCGTGGACACGGGCGCAACCGGCTTTACATTGACCGGTGCGGATCTGGACGCGGCCGGGCCTCTGGCCGGGCTGAATCTCGGTGCGGCGGGCCAGACCAATGCACGACAGAATCTTCAGGCGGCGCAGGATGCGCAGGTGACGATTGACGGGCTGCTGGTGACGCGCTCGTCCAACACCATCTCCGACGCTCTGGCCGGCGTGACGCTGAACCTCAAGCAGGCCGATCCGGCCACGACGGTGACCATGAACATCGACATCGACCGTCAGGCGCTGCAGGCCAGCGTGCAATCCTTCGTGGACGCCTACAACGCCGTGCAGGATTTCATCAATCAGCAGTTCGCGTTCGACGCCAAGACCGGCAAGGGCGGCGTGCTGGCCGGCGACGCCATACTGCGCAATATCCAGAGTGCGCTGGCCTCCAGCCTGTTGACGACGGTGCCCGGCATCGCGGCAGGCAAGCCCGACAGCCTGGTGCGCATCGGCGTGGAGCCGGACGACAAGGGGCGGCTGCAAATCAACAGCAACCTGTTCGACAACTATCTGAACAACGATCCGGCCGGCATTCGCGATCTGTTCGCGGCGCGGGGAACGAGCAGCAATCCCCAGTTGCAATTCCTGACACAGGGGCTGGACACGCCGTCGGGCACGTATGCGGTGAACATCACCCAGGCCGCGACACGCGCCCAGGTCACCGGCACGACAGACGTGACCACCACGGGCCTGGCGCAGGCGGAGACGGTGACCGTGACCGAAAGCGGCTCCGCGCGACAGGCGGTGGTGAACCTGAACGCCGGCCAGACGCGCGACGCCATCATTCAGGCTCTGAACGCCGAGTTCGGCAAGGTGTACACCGAGCAACACCAGCTTTCCACCGCGCTCACCGATGCGGCCACCGGCGCCCCGGCCACGGGTTCGACCACATTTACCCAGCTCGGGTTGGGCGTGGCGGCGGGCGACACCATCAGTATTGCCGGCGTCAATCATGCGGGTGCGAGCGTGAGCGGAACCTACACCGTGATCGACCCGGCGACGGATACGCTCTCCAGCTTGTTGACGGCGATTCAAAGCGCATTTGGGGGGCAGGTGACCGCGAGCATCGATACAACCGGGCGCGTGACCGTTACCGACAATACGGCGGGCGACAGCCAGCTTGCGGTGACATTGACCGCCAACAACGAGGGCGGCGGCACGCTGGACTTCGGCGCGGACACCGTGGTCACGCAGGGGCGCGGCGCGCTTGGCGTGGAGGCGCTGGCGTCTGGCAACGGCGTGCTCATCCGCACCGCAAACTACGGCGCGGGGGCCGGATTCACGGTTTCGCAGACGACGGACGGGCTTGGATTTGGCAGCTTGAGTCAGACCGTGGCGGGCACGGATGTGGCCGGCACCATCAACGGCCTGGCGGCGAACGGCACGGGCCAGATGCTGATCGGCGCGTCGGGCAATGTGGATGGCCTGAGTATTCTCTACACCGGATCGGCCACCGGCGCGGTGGGCGATATCGTATTGGGGCTGGGGGTCGGCGCGCGTTTCGATGGCTCGCTGGATGCATTCGCCAATCCGGTGACCGGGCTGATCCAGAATGCCATTCAGGCATCCCAGGACATCAACAAGTCGCTGGATCAGCAGATCGCCGATCTGCAATACCAGATGGAGCAGAAGCGCACGCAGCTGACGCAGATGTTCTCGCGTCTGGAGCGTGCGCTTTCCCAACTGAAGTCCACGCAAACCTTCCTGACCAACCAGATCAACGCCGCCAACAAGCCGGCCAACTGAGCGATTTCCACTTCAGTTCCGCCGTCTGTCGCCGATAGATACATGCAGGCAGACATGGCCGAAGATTCGGAGCAAAGGAGGCGGAACATGACGGGATACAAGGCGTATCAGGGGCAGCAGGTGGGCGGCGCCAGTCCGCTGGGGCTGGTGGTGTTGAGCTACGAGGCGCTGTACAAGGCGCTGGGGCGCGCGCGCCGCGCCATCATCGCCGGTGACTTGGCCGCCGAGGCCGATCACACCGGTCGCGCCATCGAGGCCATCGTCGAGCTGGCCACCAGCCTGGACATGGAGCGGGGCGGCAAGATCGCCACGTCGCTGGCCGCGCTGTATGCCTACATGATCCGCCGCTTGAACGATGGCATGTGCACCTGCTCCACCGATGGCGTGGATGAGGTGATGCAGTTGGTGCAGACCCTGCGCGAAGGCTGGGAGGAGATCGCCCGGCAGCAGGGGCAGGGTGCGGATCGCGCCACGGCGGCGGCCTGACGATGGACAGGGGCACGTTGCTGGCCCGCATGGATGCGAGCATCGAGGCCTTGGCCTGCGTGCGCGCGCGGGCGCACGCAGGCGACGTGGCCGGCGTGGAGTCGTCGCTGGACGATTTTCTGGAGGCGTTTCGCCCCGTGTGGGCGTGCCTGGAGCTGGCTGCGGTGGATGGCGAGGACGAGGACGTGGCGCGGCGCATGCGCATGCTGGACGCGCTGCACAGGAAGGCCATGCGTTTGATGAGCGACCGCATCCGCCGTCTTGGCGAGGATGTGCGCACGCTGGATACGGCCCGCGCCGGCCTGCGCCGCACCGCGCGGGAAGCGGTCCGGCTGAAGGAGGCCTGATCCGGTCAGGCGTTCAAACGCTGCCGGAGCCAGCCTTCCACCAGATCGCGCATTTCGGCCAGCCGGGTTTCGTCGGGGGCCTCGAAACGCAGCACCAGCGAGGGCTGGGTGTTCGAGGCGCGCAGCAGCGCCCAGCCGTCGTCGAACTCCAGCCGGACGCCATCCACGTCGATGATGTCGAAACCTTGGGCGGCGAAATGCGCCTGCGCTGCTTCCACCAGTGCAAACTTGCGCGCATCCGGGCAATCCACCCGGATTTCCGGCGTGGTCACCGAAGCCGGCACATCGGCCAGCATGGAGGAGATCGGCCCCGGGCAGGCGGCCGCGGCCTGCATCAGGCGCGCGCCCGCATAGACGGCGTCGTCGAAGCCGTAGAAGCGATCGGCGAAGAACATGTGCCCGCTCATTTCGCCGGCCAACAGCGCGCCGGTTTCCTTCATCTTGGCCTTGATGGGCGAATGCCCGGTGCGCCACATGATGGCCCGGCCGCCGCGCGCCTCGATGTCCGCATACATGTGCCGCGAGCATTTGACCTCGGAGATGATGGTTGCGCCGGGGTGGCGCGCGAGCAGGTCGCGGGCCAGAATCAGCAGCAGCATGTCGCCGTGGATGATGCGGCCGGCTTCGTCCACCACGCCGATGCGGTCGCCGTCGCCGTCGAAGGCGATGCCGAGATCGGCGCCCTGTTCCACGACAACGCGGCTGAGATCGCGCATGTTTTCGGCCACGGTCGGGTCGGGATGGTGGTTCGGAAAGCGGCCGTCCGGCTCGCAGAACAGTTCCGCCACCTCGCAGCCCATGTCCCGGTAGATGGGCGCGGCCACCACGCCCGAGGGGCCGTTGCCGGCGTCGATGACCACCTTCAGCGGCCGCGCCAGCGGGCAGTCGCCGACCACGAAGCGGCGATAGTCCTCCCGCACGTCGGCCGATGTCGCGGCGCCGGGCGTGTCCGCATCCGGCGGTGGCGCATCCATCAGCGCCTTCAGCCGCCGGATGGCCTCGCCGTGCAGGCTTTCCTTGCCCAGCATCATCTTGAAACCGTTGTATTCGGCGGGATTGTGGCTGGCGGTCACCTGAATGCAGCCGGCGGCGTCCAGATGATGCACCGCATAGTAGGCCAGCGGCGTGGGCACCATGCCGATATCCAGCACGTCGCGTCCGGCGGCCGTGACGCCATCGATCACGGCGGCCATCAGCTCCGGACCCGATTCGCGCACGTCGCGGCCGACGACGACGGGACGCGCTTCCTCCGCCGGCAGCATGGCCGCGTGCGCCCGGCCCAGCGCGCGCGCGAACGCCGGCGTGATGTCGCGTCCGGCGATGCCGCGGATATCGTATTCACGAAAGACATGATCAGGATACGGGCTCATGACCGGCGAGGCTAGCAAAGCATCCCGAACGTCGCACGCCTGATCAGGCCGGCAACCCGCGCGATGCCACGGATGTGTTGCGCTTCGCTCCGGCATGGTCTATTCCATGACATGATGCATTCCCCGAGCCCGGAACAAGACATCGTCGTGGTTTGTGGCTGGCGCACGCCGCTGGGCAAGGCCAATGGCATGCTGGCGGGCATGACGGCCGTGGATCTGGGCGTGGCGGCGGTGCGCGAGACGCTGGCCCGCGGGCCGGTGTCCTCGCGGGATCTGGATGCGGTGATCGTCGGCAATGTCATCCAGCCTTCGGACGCAGC
>CAYVBG010000016.1:0-15540 GCA_964449205.1 uncultured Zetaproteobacteria bacterium
GTTGCGCGTTCAGACAACCGGAAGCGACGCAGCATGTTGGTTTCCATGCGGATGCGGGATAGCTTCGCGGCATGCTGAAAACGCCGCGCAAGATCGTCTTCCCGGCCGCGGGACTGGGCACGCGCTTCCTGCCTGCCACCAAGGCCATGCCCAAGGAAATGTTGCCCATCGTGGATCGCCCGCTGATCCAGTATGCGGTGGAAGAGGCGCTGGCATCCGGCATGGACGAAATCATCATGGTGACCGGTCGCGGCAAGCGCGCCATTGAGGATCATTTCGATATCTCGGCGGAGCTCGAGGCCAATCTGAAGGCGGCCGGCAAGCAGTCGCTGTATCAGGAAGTCTCGCGCGTGGCGCGCATGGCCCGCATCGCCTACATCCGTCAGAAGCAGGCGCTGGGGCTGGGTCATGCCGTGGCCTGCGCCAGGCCCTGGCTGGACGACGCACCCTTCGGCGTGGCGCTGGCCGACGAGCTGATTCTGGCCAAAGAGCCGGTCATGCGGCAGCTCCGCGCCGTGCATGAGCGCACCGGCGGATCGGTGATTGGCCTGATGCGCGTGCCACGCGAACTGGCCTCACGCTACGGCATGGTGGCGGCCGAGCCCGACGGCGGCCTGCTGCGCCTGACCCGCATGGTGGAAAAACCGACGCCGGAAGACACCCCTTCCGATCTGGCCATCATCGGCCGCTACATCTTTACGCCCCGCATCCTCGAGTTGCTGGCGGACACCCGGCCGGGCAAGCAGGGCGAAATCCAGCTCACGGACGCCATGGACAGGCTGGCGCATGAAGAACCGGTGCATGGCGTCATCATCGAGGGGCAACGTTTCGACGCCGGCAATCCGCTGGGATTTCTGGAAGCGAACGTGCAACTGGGTCTGCGCCATCCCGATCTGGGCCGTTCCTTCTCGGCCTTTCTGGCCGGGCTGGGCCCGACACAAACCGACCCGAACTGAGCCATGCCCGCCGTCATGTGCAACATGCTGGCGCTGGATGCCGCCTTCGGGCCGGCCTGCGCCTGCCTCATGCGCGCCGATGGCGCGTGTTTCCATGCCGCCACACCGGCTGACCGGCCGCACTCGCAAGGCATCGTGCCAATGCTGGAAACACTGCTGAACGAAGCCGGCATGATCTGGAGCGACCTGGACATGCTGGCCGGCGGCATTGGCCCCGGGTCATTCACGGGCGTGCGCATGGCTGCCGCCATCATCGCGGGCATCAACATCCGCCTGAGCCTTCCCGTACTGCCCATGTCATCGCTCGCCATCACCGCCTGGCGCGGCGACACCCGCGGGGATGTGCGTGTCATTGAAGACGCTCGCGCCGATCGCTGGTGGACGAACCGCTACCGCGACGGTCAGCCCGAAGGGGAGGATCGCGCCCTGGATCGCGATCAACTGGCCGCCTTGAAGCCTGGCCCCATGTTGTCCGAGACCATCACCGAACCGCCGGGGTCGGGCTGGCGGCCGATACCGTTCGTTCGCTCCCGCGCCGAGGCCTTGGGCATCCTTGCCCGACATATGGCGTCGGCGACGATGCAACCGGATACCCTGCCGCGATTCATCGCGCCCGCCTATCTGTGCCCGTCGCAGGCCGAACGGAGCGCCCGCGGTGCCTGATCGCCGGCGCGTATTGTTCGTTTGCCTGGGAAACATCTGCCGCTCGCCCCTGGCGGAGGCCGTGGTGCGCGCCCGCGCCGCCGAACGCAGGCTGGACGGGCATTTCCTGTTCGCCTCGGCCGGCACCGGCGACTGGCATGTGGGCGGAGGCGCCGATCCGCGTTCGGCGATGACCGCCCGGCGGCACGGACTCGACCTGAGCCGTCATTGCGCCCGTCAGATCACTGCCGAAGGCATCAGGGAATGGGACTGGTTCGTGGCGATGGACGCGAGCAATCGCCTGGATTTGCTGGCCATGGGCGCGCACGAGACCCGGGTGCTGATGATGCGCCAGTTCGAAGGCCCCACGCCCCCGCCGGATGTGCCCGACCCCTACTACGGCAACGGCGACGGCTTCGAACGTGTGTTCCGCTTGCTTGAGGCCAATGCCGACCCCTTGCTGGATCACCTGCTCGCTTCTGGCTGACCCCCGACCGAGGAAAGCAAACAGGCCGCGCTACTGATTCATTTTCTCGAAGAATTCGTCGTTGTTCTTGGTCTGGGACAACTTGTCGAGCAGGAACTCCATCGCATCCACAGTGCCCATCGGCGACAGGATCTTGCGCAACACCCACATCTTGTTGAGCACCTCGCGTTCCACCAGCAGCTCCTCCTTGCGGGTGCCGGAGGGCGCGATGTCGATGGCCGGGAAAATGCGCTTGTCCGCCAGCCGGCGGTCGAGGCGAATTTCCATGTTGCCCGTGCCCTTGAATTCCTCGAAGATCACCTCGTCCATCTTGCTGCCGGTGTCGATCAGCGCCGTGGCGATGATGGTCAGGCTTCCGCCGCCCTCGATATTGCGCGCGGCGCCAAAGAAACGCTTGGGACGATGCAACGCGTTCGCATCCACGCCGCCGGTCAATATCTTGCCGGATGACGGCACCACCGTGTTGTAGGCACGCGCCAGCCGGGTGATGGAATCGAGCAGAATCACCACATCGCGCCCGTGCTCGACCAGCCGCTTGGCCTTCTCGATGACCATCTCGGCCACCTGCACATGGCGCTGCGCCGGCTCGTCGAAGGTGGACGAAATCACCTCGCCCTTGACCGAACGTTTCATGTCCGTCACTTCCTCGGGGCGTTCGTCAATCAGCAGCACCATCAGCACGACCTCGGGATGATTGGCCTCGATGGAGTGCGCGATGGACTGCATCATCATCGTCTTGCCGGTGCGCGGCGGCGCCACCAGCAACGCGCGCTGCCCCTTGCCGATGGGCGACACAATGTCGATCACCCGACCGGTGATGTCCTTCGATCCTTCCACCTCCATGATCAACCGCTCATCGGGATACAGTGGCGTGAGATTGTCGAACAGCACCTTCGTCTTGGCGACGCCGGGATCCTCGCCGTTGATGCGGTCGATGCTTTTGAGCGCAAAATAGCGCTCGCCCGGCCGGGGCGACTTGATCTCGCCGGCAATCGTGTCGCCCTTGCGCAGCGAGAAACGGCGGATCAGATTCTGCGATACATACACGTCGTCCGGCCCCGCCAGATAGTTCGCCTCCTGCGAACGCAGGAACCCGTAGCCGTCCGGCAGGATCTCCAACACCCCCTCGCTGTAGAGCGTGCCGCTGCGCTGCGCATGCGCCTTGAGAATGGCAAACACCTGCTCGGCCTTGCGCATGCCGGCGGCGTTTTCGATACCCAGCGATTCCGCCAGCTCCAGCAACGCCTGCGGCGCCATTTGCGAGACCTCGCGCAGATTCATCTGCACGCCTTTGGCCTCATCGGAAATCGGTTCTTCGTGCGCTTCGTTGCGGCGTCGTCCGCCGTTCTTGTTGCGGCGACCACGGGAGCCGCCCGGTCGTGCGGCGCCTGACTCCTCACCGCTCCGTCGTTCCGTCGTCTCGGCCCCTTGGGCCCGATCCTCGGGCTCCTCGTTCCTGCGCTTGCGGCCGCGCGTAGCGGTCTTGCGTCCGGCCGTGGATTCTTCGTTGTCGGCGCCGGGAGCGTCCGGCGTTACTTCAGAAGCATGGGATGACACGTTCACGATCTCCGATTTGAATGTTGCGGGTTGAAAAAACCAGGTTGCTGCACGAGAGCCGCCCGCAGACGGGCAGGGGCCTGTTGCTACTCTCCCCGCGCGGGTTTGTCAAACGCGAACCGATCAAGCAATCGCCGATGCACATGCACGACCTGCCGGCGCAAAGCTGCCAGGCTTCCATGATTCTCCAGCACGAAATCCGCCACCCTTCGCCGCATCACATCGTCGCATTGGCGCGCCATCACCGCGTTCACACGCTCCATACTCCAGCCACGCGCGGCGCACACCCGATGGCGTCGCGTTGCAACGTCCGCCAACACGGCCACCACGGCATCCATCCGGGAAACACCACCGGACTCGATCAACACCGATGCCTCGATCAATGCGTAAGGCACACCGTCGCCCAAGCCACGCAGCCATTCCTCCATCGCCCGCCAGATGCGCGGGTGCACCACCGCATTCAGCCGCCGGGTGTTGTCATCGCTGGCAAACGCAAGGCGCGCCAAGGCCTCGTGATTCAGCGTCCCGTCATGCTTCAGAATGTCAGAGCCAAACACATGTGCCAGTTCGCGCAAGCATGCGGGCGATTCCACCACCCGATGACCCACCGCATCCAGATCCAGCACCGGCACGCCGAGCGCCACGAACATCGCCGCCGCCGTGGACTTGCCGCTTCCGATCCCCCCGGTCAGGCCCACGCGGGCCGGCGCGCGGTGGCCCGTCGATATCATGCTCACCGGAACGTCACACCGGCCGAATCCAGATACCAACCAAACAGCGCCGGCCCCCACAGCAACCAAACCATGCCGGCTCCGGCCAGAAAGGGGCCAAACGGAACCGGCGCGCGGGCGGATTCCCGCGTGGCCCACAGCCACAGCGCGCCAACCGCCGCCCCCGTGGCCGAAGCCAGAAAAATAATGAACGGCAGCGCCTGCCAGCCGAGAAACGCGCCCAGCATCGCCAGCAGCTTGAAATCGCCGTGTCCCATGCCCTCGCGCCCGGTGATCCGCAGGAACAACCAGGCCACCAGCCAGAACACGCCATACCCCGCCGCCATGCCAGTCAGCGCAGCCCGCCAGTCCCCCATCCACCACGAAAACGCCAGCCCCAGCGCCATGCCCGAAAATGTCAACGCATCGGGCAGCAACCCCGTTTCCAGATCAATCCAGGTCAACGTCCACAGCCAGAAACTCAGCACCAGCGCGCGCGCCAGTTCCGGCGTCCAGCCGAAATGCCATCCCAGCCAGCCCCACAGCGCGCCCAGCCCCAACTCCAACAGCGGATAGCGCAGCGGAATACGGGCACGGCACGCCCGACACCGCCCGCCCAGCGCCAACCAGGACAGCACCGGAATGTTCTCGAACCAAGCCAGCGCATGCCCGCAGGATGGACACCGGCTGCCCGGACGCACCACAGACTCACCGCGCGGCAGGCGCCAGACCAGCACGTTGGCAAAGCTGCCGAACACCAGCCCCAGCACGCCGCAGGCCGCGGCCAATGCGATCACGACGCCTTCAGCCCCAGCTTTTTCAGCCGATAACGCAGGGATCGAAAGCTGACGCCCAGCGCCTCCGCCGCCCGGGTGACATTGCCGCCACTTTCTTCCAGCGCCTCGCGCACCAGCCGCCGCTCCGTCTCCTCCAGCGCCTCGTCCAGACTCATCCGCGCCTCCTGCAGCCGCGCCAGCGACAGCGCCTCGCCGGCCTCATCCCGTCTGCTCAGACCATCCAGAAGCTCGACACCCAGCTCATCGCCCTCGGCCAACGCCATCATCCGCTGCAACAGGTTTTCCAGCTCGCGCACATTGCCGGGCAGCGGCAAGCGCATGATGCGAGCCAATGCCTCCTCGGCAAGCCGCGGTCGCATGCCCTCGGGCATGTGCCGCGCCAGCAGCGCATCCGCCAGCATCGGAATATCCTCCCGTCGCTGCCGCAACGGCGGCATGTGCACCGGCACCACGTTCAGGCGGTAAAACAAATCCTCGCGGAACCGCCCTTGGCGCACCTCCTCGGCCAGGTCGCGGTTCGTGGCGGCGACGACACGCACATCCACCCGCCGCTCGACGGTCTCTCCCACCCGCCTCACGCAGTGATCCTGAAGCACGCGCAGCAGCTTGACCTGCATCGAGATCGGCATCTCGCCCACCTCATCGAGAAACAACGTGCCGCCATCGGCACTCTCCACCAACCCGGGCCGATCCGTCACCGCGCCGGTGAACGCGCCTCGCGCGGCGCCAAACAACTCGGCCTCGAACAGCTCGCCGGGAATGGCGCCACAATGCACGGGCACAAATGGCCCCGCGCGACGCTTCGATCGGGCATGCACGAACCTCGCCGCCACTTCCTTGCCTGTGCCCGACTCACCAGAAATCAGAATCGTGAAATCCTTGTCGGCGGCACGCAGCAAACGCTCACGCACCCGCCGCATCGCCGGAGACCGGCCAATCAGCGTATCTTCGTCATCCGCCTTCGATGCGGCGGCATCGGTCGCATCGACCAGCGCCTGCTCCACCGCCAGCGCCAGATCCTCGCCGGACACCGGCTTGGTCAGATAATCGAATGCGCCCTGTTTCAAGGCCTCCACCGCCGTATCCGCGCTGGCATAGGCGGTGACCAGCAGCACACGCGCATCCGGCTGGCGCGCGCGGCTCTCGCGCACCACCTCCAGTCCGGCGTCGCGCCCGCCCATGCGCAAATCGGTCAGCACCACCTCGAACCGCCCCTCCGACATCGCCCGACACGCCGCCGCAGCATCGCCGCAGGCTGTCACCTGATGGCCCCGGGACTCCAGCGTCATCGTCATCAGTCGCCGTGCGTTGCGATCATCCTCAACCAGCAAAATCGTCGCCATCCACTCCCTCGCCAACACCGCCACACACCGTGAACACTGCCCCCACCATTCCGTCCGCAAGCGTCACATTGTCCGCTTGCACTTCCCACCCATTGGCCCGGCACACTTGCCAGACCGTGGCCAAACCCAAGCCCGAGCCGCCAGCACGGGCACTGGAAAAGGGCTCGAACAGCGAATCCCGCACCCGATCCGGCACACCGCCCGCATCATCTTGCACGCGCAACGCCCATTGTCCATTCTCCGCCATGCGGAATACCACCTCGATGCGCCCGCGGCCACCGCCGGCCTGCATCGCGTTGCGCAGCAGGTTGTCCAGCACCAGACGCAAATGATCGGCATCCAGCCAGGCTCGCGCATCGGCCTCACACCGGATATCGATGGACGCGACGCCATCGGCCACAGCGCAAGCCTGGGCAACGGATGTCTCCAGCAACGACCGCACATGCACCCAGGCAGGACGAGGGTGCATGGGGCGAGCGTAGTCCAACATGCCGGACACCAGCCGATCAAGCCGCCTGACCTCCTCCAGCAGAATCCCGCCCACCTCGCGTCGCTGTCGCGGCTCCGCCGTCGTCAGCATCTCCACCGCCTGCCCGATGCTCTGCAGGGGGTTGCGGATCTCGTGCGCCAGCATCGCCGCCATCCGCCCCAACGATGCCAGCCGTTCCCGCTCGGCCAGCTTGCGTTCCAGCGCCCGCAATTCGGTCACGTCGGCAGCGGTCAGCAGCCAGGTGGCATCCGCATCCGTCTCGGGCATCCGCGCCACTCCCAGCAGCCATGTGCGGTCACCACGCCGCCATTCGCAACGGCACACGCCGTCGCCATCACCATTCAGGAACGACCGCAGCGCATCCGGCACCTGCATCACCGCCGTCAACGGGCGGCCGATGATGTCGTCGTCCCATCCCAGCATGCTCCGCGCCGCGCGATTGCCGTCCACAATGCGCCCTCCGGCGTCCAGCGCCAACACGCCATCGTGCAGTGCATCCATCACCCGACCATGCAGGGCTTCCAGCCGCCGATGCATGCGCCGGGCACGCGCGCCTTCCCGAATCAGCGTCTGCTGTCGTCGTGCCAGCCCGCCCATCACGCCACCGGCCAGAAGCAGGGCCGAAACCTGCAACAACACGCTCAGCGCTTCGTGGGCGCTCAGCGAATGATGTGTCCGCCATGCGAAGCCATAGACGACGGTCAGGTAGAAGGCGCAGGCGGCGACCGCCACCACGACCGGAAGCAGCGGACGCGCCTGCGTGCCGGCCGCAATGATCACAAGGCCAAACAGGAACGTGAACGGGCTGGTCAGCCCCCCGCTCGCAAACACCAGAATGGCAACCAGCGCGATGTCGCCCAGAACCTGAAAACCCGTTTGCACATCCGGCCCCGTACGCGAACGCAGCATGCCCCACTGAACCAGCAACAACACCGCCTGTGCAACCACCACGGCAACCAGCCATTCACGTCTCGCGCCGGCCGGCGCATGAACGGAATACCAGACCACAGCCCCCAACAACAACAAGCCCATCACGGCTCGCACCACCAGCAGGCGGCGCAGGGACTGATGGCCCCACAGCGGAATGAAGACGCTGGAATCGTCGCCCGGTCCGTTCGACCGGTTCATGTTCGCTCCGCGTTCCGGGTCAGATCACCGACGCCATGTTGAAGATGGGCAGATACATCGAAATCACCAGCCCGCCGATCACCACGCCGAGGAAGGCCATGATGAAGGGCTCCATCAACGCGGTCATGTTGTCCACCGCCGTATCCACCTCTTCCTCGTAGAAATCGGCGATCTTGGAAAGCATGTCTTCCAGCGCACCCGTTTCCTCGCCGATGGCGATCATCTGGGTGACCATCACGGGAAACACGCCGCTCTCCTCCAGCGGCGCGGCCAGTGTCTGGCCCTGACTGATGGATTCGCGCGCATTGAGCACGGCCTCCTCGATGATGACGTTGCCCGAAGTCTCGGCGACCGTCTCCATCGCTTCCAATATCGGCACGCCCGCCGCCGCCAGCGTCGAAAAAGTGCGACAGAAGCGCGCCACCGCCCCCTTGCGCAGCACATCGCCGATCACCGGCAGGTTGAGCAGCAGTTTGTCGATCTGGTAGCGCCCCGTGGGCGTCTTGTACAGATAGCGAATGCCGAAGACCAGCGCGACGGGCGCACCCAGCACGATATACCAGTACTTGACGAACTGGTTGGAAATGGCGATGGTCACCTTGGTCGGCCCGGGCAGTTCGGCGCCGAAATCCGCGAACATCTCACCGAACACCGGAATCACGAAAATCATCAGAATGGCGGTCACAATGAACGCCACGACAATGATGGCTGTCGGGTAGACCATCGCCGACTTGATCTTGGCTTTCAGCGACAACGCCTTTTCCTTGTAGGAACACAGGCGCAGCAGGATGGTGTCGAGAATGCCGCCCTGCTCGCCCGCCTCGATGAGCGCGCAGGTCAGGCGATCGAAATGCTCGGGATGCTGGCGCAACGATTCGGCCAAAGGCATGCCGCTCTCCAGCGACTGACGCACCTCTTTCAGCAATTTGACCAGCGATTTGTTCGTCGTGCCTTTTTCGGCCAGCTCGAAACACTGCACCAAGGGCAAACCGGCATTGATCATCGTCGAGAGCTGACGGAAGAACACCGTGATATCCTTTTCGGTCACCTTCTCCGGAAACAAGGTGATTTCGGTCGGTTTCTTCTTGACCTTGATGTCCGTCAGCCCCTGCCGACGCAGGGTCGCCAAGGCGACATCCCGGTTGGCCGCCTCCAGCTCGCCGGAGCGTTCCCGGCCCGAACGGTCTTTGGCTTGCCAGCGATACACCGCCATCAGTCCGCCACCGTCACGCGCAAACATTCCTCAAGCGACACGACACCCTCCCTGACCTTGTCCAGCGCGGCCATGCGCAATGTCTTCACACCGTGGGCCACCGCCAGTTCGTTGATGCGATCCGCATTGGCGCCAGCATACACCGCATCGCGAATTTCCTGAAACACCGGCATCACCTGGTAGATGCCAACGCGCCCCTTGTAGCCCGTTCCGTTGCACACCGGGCACCCCTTGCCCTGCATGGGCTCGTATGAATCCACGTCGCTTTCGGGCACGCCCGCATCGATCAGCGCCTCCGGCGGAATGGCAACAGGTTCCGCGCACTCCTTGCAGATGCGACGGGCCAGACGCTGGGCCGACACCAGATTCACCGCCGATCCGACAAGAAAGTTCTCGATGCCCATGTTCACCAAACGGTTCATCGTCGAGGGGGCATCGTTGGTGTGCAGCGTGGCCAACACCAGATGCCCCGTCAACGCCGCCTTGATGCCGATGGCGGCCGTCTCGTAGTCGCGGATCTCGCCAATCAGGATGATGTCCGGATCCTGCCGCAGGAATGAACGCAACACGGCGGGAAAATCCAGCCCGATATCCGGATTCACATTCACCTGGTTGATGCCCATGAAATTGAACTCCACCGGATCTTCGGCGGTGGAGATGTTGACCCCCGGCTTGTTCAGCTCTGCCACGGCGGAATACAGGCTCACGGTCTTGCCCGATCCGGTCGGACCGGTCACCAACACCATGCCGTAAGGCTGACTGATGGCATGCTTGAACCATTCCAGCGCCTGTGCGTCGTAGCCCAGCCGCGTCATGTCCAGTTGCAGACTGGAAGGATCGAGCAAACGCATCACGACCTTTTCACCAAACAAGGTCGGCAGCACGGACACGCGAAAATCCACCGTCTTGGCTCTCGACAGGCGCAGCTTGATGCGTCCATCCTGAGGCAGCCTGCGCTCCGAAATGTCCAATCGCGCCAGAATCTTGATGCGGGAAACCAGCGCCTCCTTCAGTTTCAGAGGCGGCCGCATGATTTCGTGCAACACCCCGTCAATGCGGTAGCGCACGCGCAGCACCTTCTCGTACGGCTCCAGGTGAATATCCGACGCGCCCCGTTTGATGGCATCCAGCAAAATCAGGTTCACCAGCTTGACCACCGGCGCAGCCTCGGTCTCCGAGGCCAGCGTGTGCTCGTCGAGCTCCGCCTCGCTGGTGTCCACCACCTCCATGTCGCTGGCGCCCATCTCGCCCATCAGCTCGTCGAGCTGTTCCTCGGCTGCCCCCACATCGTCCAGCTTTTGCAATATCTGGCTTTCCGGGGCGATAACCACGTCCACCTGGCAGCCGCTGATGAAGGCCATTTCGTCCAGCGCGTTGATGTCGTAGGGGTCGGCCACGGCCAGCGTGAGCACATTGCCCGCCCGCTTGACGGGAATGGCCATGTTCTTGCGCATGATGTCCATCGAAATCCTGGTCAGATTCGGATCGATCTCGATCTGCGTCAGATCCACGATGGGACGGCCAAAACTCTTGGCGATGAACTTGGTGATTTCTTCCTCGGTGAACAGATTCTGCTTGACCAGTTGCGAGATGAGCGTGTCGCCGTGCAGATTCATCTCGCGCACCACCTGCTCCAGCTGCTCGCGCGTGATGCGTTTTTGCCGCAGCAGGATGTCGCCCAGTCGCGTGGACTTCACGCCGCCCGCTCCCAACCCGCCAGCGGCGCCGGCGCGCGATTCAGCCGCCGCTCCATCCAGCGCAGCGCGTCCAGCGCATCCGCTTCGAGGCCGAGCCACATCGCAAACGACGCCGCACCCTGAGCCACCAGCATGGGCAGGCCATCCACCGCCGTCATCCCGGCGGCGCGCGCCGCACGCACAAACGCCGTGACACCCGACGACGCATACACAACATCCAGTGCGCGTTCACCCTGCAACCGAAAGGGAAATACGTCACCAGACTTCAGACCGATGCTCGTGGTGTTGACCACCAGGCAAGCACGCCGGCAAGCGGCATCCACAGCCTCCTGTGTCCAGGCCACGGTTTCCACGCCTGTGTCGGGATAATGCCTGCGCGCATGCGCGATAAATGTATCCAGGCGCGCCCGCCCCCGATTGCAAACCAGCACGCCAGCCACACCATCGGCGGCCAGCGCATGCAGCGCCGCCCTTGCGGTGCCTCCCGCACCAAACAGCAAGACCTCGCCTCCGGCCACGTTCCAACCCATACCGCGCCATGTCTCGCCCATGCCGCGCCAGTCCGTATTGGACCCACGCCAACCATCGTTCACGCGCCGCAACGTGTTCACCGCGCCGATGCGCATCGCATCGGCGTCGGCATGCACCTCGGCACAAACCGCTTCCTTGTGCGGCACCGTAACGTTCAGCCCTGCCACGCCCGCGGCCCACAGTCCCTTCAGCGCTACCGCCACATCGCTCCTTCCGACAGGAAACGGCGCATACACCGCATCCACTCCCGCCTGTTCGAGAAAACGATTTTGGAACCACGGCGACAGCGAATGCGTCACCGGATCGCCCATGATTCCGAAAATCCGTGTATTCCCGCTGATCTTCACTTTCGTGCTAGCGTAGAAGCTGAAATCGGCGGTGTCAAAGCATGGCTGCCCGCGCACAACTCCGGACAAATCACTCCACCGTCACGGATTTGGCCAGATTCCGGGGCTGATCCACGTCGGTGCCGCGCGCGCGGGCCACGTAATAGGCCAGAAACTGCAATGGAATCACTGCGTACAGCGGGGTGGTGAAATAATCCCCCTCCGGCAACTCGATGACGGCATCCACATCGCCGGTGCGCACTTCGTCCGGCGCATCGGTCAACAAGATCACCCGCGCACCGCGCGCCTGCACCTCGCGCAGATTGGACAGCACCTTCTCCAGGTGATATTGCCGCGGCGCCAGCACCACCACCGGCAGCTTGTCGTCGATCAATGCGATGGGCCCATGCTTCATCTCGCCGGCGGCGTAGCCCTCCGCATGCAGATAGGTGATTTCCTTGAGCTTCAACGCGCCTTCCAATGCCAGCGGGTAACACGGCCCGCGGCCGAGGAACAGCGCGCCATGTGCGCCGGTGAACAGTGATGCAAGCCCGGCCACACGCGCCGCATCGGCCAACAAGCCATTCATGCCCGGAATCGCCTCGCGCATGGCATGCAAGCGCGCCGCCAGCCCGGCATCGTCCAGCGCACCGCGCCGATACGCCAGCTTCAGCGCCAGCAGAGCCAGCGCCGCCAGCTGCGCCGTGAATGCCTTGGTGGACGCCACCCCCACCTCCGGCCCCGCCAGCAAGGGGATCACACCGTCGGATTCACGCGCCAGCGACGAATGCGGCACATTGCACAATGTCAGCGTCGGATTGCCCGGCGTGCGCGAACGGAACAGCCGCAACGCCTCCAGCGTGTCCGCCGTCTCGCCAGACTGGGACAACGTGACCAACCAGGTGTCCGGCCCGATCACCGGGTCGCGATAGCGGTATTCGCTGGCCACATCCACCTCGACCGAGATTTGCAGGAACCGCTCGATCCAGTAGCGCGCCGTCAGGGCCGCATGCCAGGACGTGCCGCAAGCGACCATCACGATGCGCGACGGCAATTGACCGGCCTCCAGCATTGGAGCATCGGGGAAGACAATGCGCCCGTGCCGCACATACGCCTCGAGAATATCCGCCAGCACCCGCGGTTGCTCATGGATTTCCTTTTCCATGTAATGGGCGAATCCACCCTTGTCTGCCGTTCGCATGGTCGAGGGCATGTCTTGCCAGGCTCGGCGCGCCGGCGCGCCGTCCGCCCCTTCGACATGCAGGCCATCCAGGGCAATCCAACCCGCGTCACCCTCCTCCAGATACAGCACCTCGTCCACCAGCCCGGCCAGCGCCAAAGCGTCGGACGCCGCATACACCGCATCGTTTGATCTTCCCAGCAACAACGGGCTGCCACGCCGCGCGAACCACAACCGGTCCGGCTGATCCTCAACGACGGCAACAATGGCGTAAGCGCCTTCCAGCCGGCGCACCAGTTCCCGCCAGGCCGTATCCGCGTCCTGACCGCGCAATGCATCGCTGAACAACCACGGAATCACCTCGCTGTCGGTCTCCGAACAAAACCGCACACCGCGTTCGGCCAACTCCCGACGCAACGCATGATGATTTTCGATGATGCCGTTGTGAACGACTGCCACGCCATCGCCCAGATGCGGATGCGCATTTTCGCGCGTCGGCGCGCCATGCGTGGCCCAGCGCGTATGCCCGATACCAATGCAACCGGCAAGCGGCGCCTGCTCCAACGCACCGCGCAGATTCGCCAGTTTTCCGGCTTCCTTGCGGCAGGCCAGCCCCGCAGGGCCGATCACGCAAATACCGGCGCTGTCGTAACCGCGATATTCCATGCGCTCCAGACCGGCCATCAGGCTGGATTGCACGTCGTGACGCGCCAGCGCACCAATGATGCCGCACATCAGGCTTGCCGGTTCAGCCTTCGTTCTTGCGGGGGCGTTTCCAGCCCGGAATATGTCGCTGATCGGGTCGTTCGGAGAGCGTCAGCCCGCCGGCCTCGACCGTTTTGGTGATGATGCTGCCGGCCCCGATGGTCGCATCGTCCCTTACCTCTACCGGCGCGATCAACTTGGTGTCCGAGCCGACAAACACCCGATCTCCGATGACCGTCTTGTGCTTGTTCGCGCCGTCGTAGTTGCAGGTGATGGTTCCCGCGCCGATGTTGCAGTCCGCCCCCATCGTGGTATCGCCGACATAGCTCAGATGGTTGACCTTGCTGCCGCGGCCGATCACCGATTTCTTGATCTCGACGAAGTTGCCGATGCGCACATTCTCGTCCAGCTCGGCCTCCGGCCGCAGGCGCGCATACGGGCCGATCCTCGATCCGGAGCCGGCCGCCGCGCCCTCCAGATGCGAAAACGCCAGCACCCGCACCCGATCGTCCAGCCAAGCATCGGCGAGCACCGCATGCGGCCCGATCTCGCAATCGTCGCCCACATGCGTCGATCCCAGCAAATGGCAGCCGGCATGAATCACCGTGTCCATCCCGATCGCGACGCCGGCCTCGATGCGCACCGTATCCGGCATCTCGATCGTCACGCCGCGCATTTGCCAATCCTCGATGATCCGCCGCTGCATGATCGCCTCGACCGCGGCGAGCTGCACGCGGTTGTTGACGCCCAGCATCTCATCCGAATCTCCCATCGGCATCGCGGCGACGCCCAGCCCCTGCTTCAGCGCGATCGGCACGATGTCCGGCAGGTAGTATTCGCCCTGCGCGTTGCGGTTGCGGCCCTGATGCAGCAATTCGAACAGCACATCCCGCCGCACGCAGTAGATACCGCTGCTGACTTCCCGGATGGCGCGTTCTTCGTCGGATGCGTCCTTTTCCTCGATGATCGCGACGATCCCGCCGCTTTCGTCCCGCTTGATGCGCCCGTAGCCGGTCGGATCGGGCGGCGTCGCGGTCAGCACCGTGACCTCCGCGCCCGCGTCCCGATGTCGCCGCACCAATCCCGCCAGCGTTTCAGAACGCAACAGCGGCGTATCTCCGCACACGATCAGCACATCGCGCACCTCCCCGATCACCTGCTCGGCCTGACGCACCGCGTGCCCGGTTCCCAGCTGGCGATCCTGAATCACCCAGTCCAGATTGCCGGGCTGCCCCACATGCGCCCGCACCTGATCGGAGCCGTGCCCGGTGACCACCGCGATCCCCTGCGGCTTCAGCGATTCCACCGTCTGCAGCACATGGTCGATCAACGCGCGCCCCAGCACGCGATGCAGCACCTTCGGCAGATTCGAGCGCATGCGCTTGCCCTTGCCCGCCGCCAGCACGCACACCTGAAGATTCGGATGATGCAGGTCGTTCATCGGCGCCTCCTCGATTGCGACGCGCAAGCTACCCCGGATTCCGGACGAAGGCCATGCGATGAAATGCCAACAGGGGGCCGAAGCCCCCTGCCGTATCCATCGTGGTTCGCGCCTTCGCGCGAGCCGTCAATGCTTCTTCTTTTTCTTCAGCCACTCCAGTCGGGAGACCATGATCGCCAGCTCCGCCTCGGCGCGCGCCAGATCGACCTCGGTGTCGCGGCTTTCGACCAGCTCTCGCGCCCTGCGCTCGGCCTCAATCGCGGCCGCCTCGTCGATATCGGTGGCGCGCTCGGCGGTGTCGGCCAGCACGGTGATCATGTCCGGCTGCACCTCCATG
>CAYVBG010000017.1:0-15479 GCA_964449205.1 uncultured Zetaproteobacteria bacterium
CCGGCTCTCGGGCGACACCAGCAGTGTCTGGCAACGCCTGACCCACGTGGACAAGGAAAACCACTGGATTGCGCTGACCCTGTTCGCGGTCATGAGCGTGCCGGGGGCGGCCAGCGTGCTGCTGCGGCAGCCCATGTTCTGGACGCGCGTGGCATTCGTGATTCCGGCCATCGTGGTTTTCGTGCCCATGGGGGCGCAAATCGGCGGAGCGGCCGCCGGCATCGGGCTGGCGCTGTTGGTATGCGCGCTGCTGCTGGCCTGGCAGTTCCTGCTCGACTCCCGGGAACACGCGGCAGGGAGCGCCGGAACATGAAGCACGCGCGGGAGCGGGCCAACACGCTGATCGAGGCGCTGCCCTACCTTCAGCGCTTCGCGGATCAGACCGTGGTGGTGAAATACGGCGGCCACGCGATGGCGGATGCTTCGCTCAAGGCCAGCTTCGCCACCGATATTGTGCTGCTCAAGCAGGTTGGCATCCATCCGGTGATTGTGCACGGGGGCGGGCCGCAGATTGGACAAATGCTCGAAAAGGTTGGCAAGCAAGCGCGTTTCGTGGCCGGCCAACGCGTGACGGACAGCGAAACCATGGATGTGGTCGAAATGGTGCTGGCCGGACTGGTCAACAAGGAAATCGTCGCCAACATCAATCACGCCGGTGGCAAGGCCGTGGGACTCTCCGGCAAGGATGGCGGCCTGATCTGCGCCCGCAAGCTGACGCTGGAAGGAGTGAATGCGCCGGAGTTGCAGGCGCCGGAAATCATCGATCTCGGCCATGTCGGGCAGGTTCACGCCATCAACACCGGCATCCTCGAGCTGCTGGAGCGGGACCGCTTCATTCCGGTCATCGCCCCGGTGGGCTACGACAAACCATCCGGCCAGCGCTACAACATCAACGCGGATTCCGTCGCCGCCGCCATTGCCGCGGCCCTGGGCGCGGCCAAGCTGATCCTGCTCACCGACGTGCCCGGCGTGCTCGACGCCGGCGGCCGCCTCGCCTCGCGTCTGAGCGCCGCAGAGGCCGAGCAGTGGATCCACGACGGCATCATCAGCGGTGGCATGATTCCCAAGGTGCAATGCTGCCTGGACGCCGTGCGCGACGGCGTGGATCGCGCGCATGTCATCGACGGCCGGCAACCCCATGCGGTGCTGCTGGAGATCCTGACCGACGAAGGCGTGGGCACCGTGTTCACGCCGGAGTAGCCATCCTGTGTCCACCGCCCCCGGCCTGATCGAAGCCATGCTGCGGCCGGACTTCTGGCCCGGCGCGGCAGGCAAGGTGGACATGCTGCAAACACATATTTCATGGGTATTCCTGGCCGGCGAGCACGCCTGGAAGGTGAAGAAGCCGGTCAATCCGGGCTTTGCCGATTTCTCCACGCTGGAGCGACGCAAGCATTTCTGCGAACGCGAGCTGGAACTGAACCGAAGGCTTGCACCCCAATTGTATCTGGATGTATGGCCCATCAGCCGGCATGGCGCATCGTTCCGACTGAACGATGCGGGCCATGTGGTGGAATATTGCCTGAAGATGGCCCGTTTCCCCCAGCAGGACTTGCTGGACGCGCGACTGGCGACCGAACGCTTCGATCCGGCGTGGATGGACATACTCGCTTCGGACATCGCACGATTCCATGAACATGCGGCGCATGACGAAGCAATGCAGGCTTGGGGTGAGGCGGATGTGCTGGACAAACACATCCGGGCCAATCTGGACGTGGCCGCTCGCCATGCGGATGCGGCGCCGGCCGACATCATGCGCGTATTGCAGGCATTCCGCATCGACTCCATCCGCGCACACGCCGCCGATTTCCGCGCCCGACAAAAAGCGCGGCGCATCCGCGATGGCCACGGGGATTTGCACCTTCGCAACATCGCGCTGTTCCGGGGGCGGCCCGTCGCTTTCGACTGCATCGAATTCAACGACGCATTCCGGCTGATCGACACGATGAACGACGCCGCGTTTCTGGTCATGGATTGCGATGCGCGCCAGCGCCCGGATCTGGGGCTGCGGTTTCTTTCCCGCTATCTCGAATTCGGCGGCGACTATTCGGGCCTGGCATTGCTTCCCCTCTTTCTCGCCTACCGCGCCACCGTGCGCGGCAAGGTGGGTTGTCTGCTGGCCGAGGATGTCCACGCCGATGCGACGACCCGCAAGCAGGCGCTGGCCGACGCACGGGATTATTTCCGCCTGGCCGCAACATACGCCCAACGCCCGCGCCCTCGCCTCTACGCAGTTTGCGGATTCTCCGGCAGCGGCAAGAGCCGGCTGGCGCTGGCCGGATGCGGCCCCGCGCGCGCCATCATCATCCGCTCGGATGCCACCCGCAAGCGTCTGGCGGGATGCCACGCCGTGGCACGCGTCGTGCCTGCCGACTGGCCCCTGTATGGAACGCAAATGAGCGCGCGCACCTATGCCGCCATGTTCGACGCCGCGAAAACCGCATTGCAGGCGGGATTTTCCGTGATACTGGACGCCACCTTCCTGCGGCGGGAAGATCGCAACGCCGTGCGCCAGCTGGCCCGCGAGACAGGCGTGAAATCCCGTCTTCTGTGGCTGGACGCCCCTCCAGACGAGCTGCGACGCAACATCCGCCAACGCATGCGCCAAGGGCAGGACGAATCGGACGCCGACCTGAACGTCCTCGAACACCAGCTCGCCCATCATCCGCGGCCCGCCTCGGAGCCGGACATCCGCTTCATCCCTTCCGGCGCACCCTGGCCGACCGATGATTGATGGCCGGCGCAATCCGCCGGCGCCCGACCCGGAACACGAAACCGGCCGCCCATGGGGGCGGCCGGCAGCATCGACCCGAAACGCGGCGGCGTCGTTCAGTAATCCCTCAACATCTGCTCATGTTCGGAGAGGGAACGCTCGAACGCCGGGCGCTCGAACAACCTGTCCATGTAGGCCTCCAGGTGACGCCATTGGGCTGTATCCACGCCCATTGGCGACAGGCGGTAGAGAATCGGCGCCATGGCCACATCGGCCAGGGAATAACACTCGCCGACAAAATACTCCTGGCGCGCCAGATAGCTGTCCATCGCGTCCAGATACTCGCGCAGGCTCTCGCCCGCCCCGGCGGAATCGCCGGCGACAAAATGTTCATACAACGGATACAGCTCCTGCTCAATCCGCAGCACCGCCAGGCGCATCCGCGCACGCTCGGCCGGCGAACCCGGCTTGAGCGGCGGATGCGGGTAGCGTTCGTCCAGATATTCACTGATGACGGAAGCCTGAAACAACACCGTGTCCCGGTCCTCCAGCGTCGGCAACGCGCCGGACGGGTTTTTGTCGAGCAAGGCCTTCGGAGGCGCATCCGGCTCCACGTCGATGATCTCGCCCGGAAGTTCCTTTTCGGCCAGCACGATGCGCGCGCGATGAGAGTCGGGACTGGTGGGATCGGAATAGAGTTTGATCAATGCGCACCTCCAGACATCGCCGCGCGACACCCCGATCAACTCACAAGACATCGGAGCCCCCGCGCGGCGGGCGCCGCACTATAGCGATTTTCCCGGAAAAATAAAGAGGAAATCCGCCGCCGCGGCGATCCGCGGCAGCGCCGGCGAAACGTCAGGCGCCCGCGTTCAGCAACTGGGCGTGAATGAAGGCGTCAATGTCGCCATCGAGAAATGCTTGCGTATTCCCCGTCTCCATTCCGGTGCGCAAATCCTTGATGCGCGACTGATCGAGCACATAGGAACGGATCTGATGGCCCCACCCAATGTCCGTTTTCTGCGCTTCCAGTGCCTGCTTCTCGGCCCGCTGCTTCTCCAGCTCGTGCTCATACAGACGCGCCTTCAGCATCTTCCATGCGGCGGCGCGGTTTTTGTGCTGGCTGCGGTCGTTCTGGCATTGCACCACGATGCCGGTCGGCAAATGGGTGAGGCGAACGGCCGAATCGGTCTTGTTCACATGCTGTCCGCCGGCGCCGGAGGCGCGGTAGGTGTCCACACGCACATCCGCCTCATTGATCTCGATGTCGATCTCCCGCTCCACATCGGGGTAAACAAACACGGAAGCAAACGAGGTGTGGCGCCGGTTGCCGGAATCGAACGGCGACTTGCGCACCAGGCGATGCACGCCGATCTCGGCCTTCAGGTAGCCATAGGCATAATCCCCGACCACATGCACGGTGGCCGACTTGATGCCCGCCTCCTCGCCCGGTGTGCATTCCATGATTTCCGTTTTGTAGCCCTTCTTCTCGGCCCAGCGCAGATACATGCGCAACAGCATCTCGGCCCAGTCCTGCGCCTCGGTGCCGCCGGAACCCGCATTGATGTCGAGAAAAGCTGCGGCTGCATCATGTTCGCCGCCCAGCATGCGCGCCAGCTCCAGCCGCTCGATCGCGCGTTCGGCCGCATCGAGCATGCCAACCGCCTCGATCTGGGCGTCCTTGTCGTGTTCCTCGGCCGCCATCTCGAACAACGCTCCGGCATCCTCCAGCATCTGCTCGGCTTTGCTCCACGCCTGAAGCACATCACCCAGCCGCGCCCGGCTCTGCATCAGTTGCTGCGCCTGCTCAGGATCATCCCACAGGGATGGTTCCTCGATGCGCGCGTTCAGTTCGCGGAGTTCCTCTTGCTTGCCGGCAATGTCAAAGAGACCTCCGCAGCGCATCCATGCGCGCGGCGCAATCCTGCGCCCGCGCACGAAAGCCCGCGATTTGATCCTCGATGCTCATGGCCGCTCCTTTGCTGCTTGTTCGCCATCTCCGGACAGCGCCGAAACGTTACGCCATCGCCGTCGCAAATCAATATCCATCCAGCACAGCCAGCCCATGCCCGCGCCGCCGCAGCCACAGCCGCCGCTCCCGCCAGTCCGGCCGCCAGCGCGCCACCAACGCCCAGAATGCCGGCGAGTGGTCGCGCCGCGTCAGATGACACAATTCATGCACCACCACGTAATCGATGACATCCACCGGCGCCAGCATCAAACGCCAGTTGAAATAAACGCGCCCGTCCGCGTGGCACGAACCCCAGCGGCTGCGGTAGCCCTTCACGCCGACATGCATCGGCCGCGCGCCCATCACGCGGGCGCGCCGCCATGCCATGCGCGGCAGATATTCCTCCGCCTGTCGGATGCACCATGCCCGCAACGCGCGCGCCATGCAGGCGCGGCGATCGTTCGCCGGCGTGGAAGCCGGAACGCAAACGCGCCAGCCGCCGTCATCCATTTGGGCGATTGCCTCGTCCGCATCCGTATCGCGAATGATGCGCAGCGGATATTCGCGTCCCAGCCAGGGCAGCGTTCCGCCATCCGTCCAGCACCGTTCGCGCGCCGAGTCTGCAGCCAGGAATTCCGCCAGCTTGCGCCGCACCCACCCGGCCTTCTCGCGCACCAGCGCATGCGCCACGGCTTCCGGCGCATGCGCCGGAAGCAGCACCTGCACACGCAAGTCCGGGCGAACGCAAATCGCCGGATGGCGGCGACGCGGCCGGCGAATCACCTCATAATCGAAGCTGGTCAATCCTCTCCGCGCACGTTCACATGAATGGTCTGGCACCAGTCCTTGCCATAGGACACATGATGCCCGTCGGCAAATTGCAAGGTCAGCGCATGCCGGCCCGGCGCCAGCGTCAGTTCGGTCTCCGTCTGACCCTTGCCGTAGTGCAGATGGGCGGCGTCCTTGGCCACGACCTCGCCCTTCTTCACGCAACCGCCATCCACGACGATATGGAAATGCCCCGTGCCTTCGACGGCCTGTCCGGCCTTGCGCACGCGCATGCCATGCACGGTCATCCTCACCTTGAAGGTGCGCGCCACATGCGCGCCATCCGACGGCGCAACAAAAGCCACGCCGGATTCCTCGCCTTCGTGCGCCATCGCCGCGCCCGCCGCGCCGATGATCGCGCCCGCCATCGCCCATGCTGTCCGGATTCTCATGTCTGCCTCCATGTTTCGGGATTGTGTTCGCTGCCCGAGCGCCGGCCTCCACACGCACATGCGGATGCTTGGCATCGGGTGGACGGACGCTAGTGTTCACGGAACACCAGTAAACCGGAGAAAAAATGCTGGAACCCGAATCGCGGTCATCCGCGCACCCTGTCCCCGAACGCTTCAACAGTCCCGAATACCGCAATGTCATCGCGCCCCGGGCCGCCGACGCGGTGTGCGATGTCAGCCTGTCCGCCATGCAGCTCATGAAGCGCGCAGGCGAGGCTGCATGGCCGCGCGAGGCCTGCGGCCTGCTCATCGGCCGCCCGGGCGACGGAGGCTGGCAGGTCGTGGAAGCGCGCGAAACCCCCAACCTGAACACCGAACGCGCGACCGACCGTTTCATCCTCGATCCGGCCGCCTACCAACAAACGGACGCCGAGCTGCGCGGCACCGATCGCGAGATCGTCGGCATCTGGCACAGTCATCCGGACTGCCCGGCCAGGCCCTCGCCCACCGATCTGGAAGGCGCATGGGAAGGCTTCGCCTATGCCATCGTCAGCGTGTACGGCGGCAAGGCCGTGGATGTGGCGTGCTGGACATTGGACGAGGAAGGCCGGCGTTTTCAGGCCGTGTCCGTCCGCGAGGCGCGGGCATGACGCGCGGCCATGCACCACTCATGGCGCTGGCGGCCCTGCTTCTGATGACGCCGGTCACGCCCGCTCGCGCGGCCGGCCAGCACGCGGCCGCCCCAAGCAAAACCGCCGGCGAACCCTCCATTCAGGCCATGAGCCCGTCCTTCCTGTTTCTGGCAGCCGAAGATGCGCTGCTGCACGGCCGGACGGAACTGGGCGTCCGTTTCCTGCAGGTGGTGGCGGCAAAGGATCCCTCCGCCCCGCTGCCACGCATCAAACTGGCGGAGCTGATGATGGATGCGGGCCGCAGTGCTGAGGCGCAAACATGGCTGGACAGCCTGCAACTCCCATCGCTTCCCGACGACCTCCGTGATCGCGCCGACATGCTGCGTGTACGAATATTCCTGAACGAGCGCAAACGCGACGACGCCATCCGTGCATTGTCCGAACTGGTTCAACGCAGGCCAGCAGCCGACAACGCACGCATGATGCTCATCCAGCTGCTGGCCGAGGCGGGACGCCGCCGTGAGGCCCACCGGCTGGCGCGCGAAGCCGCGAAGACGGGCGACGCAGCCCGCTGGATACAAGCGGAAATCAAGCTGTACACACGAGAAGGCCGGTTCTCCAAGGCCCGGCGCCTGCTGGAAAAACTGCGTCGCATGCGGCCGGACGACCCGCGCCCCGTGCTGATGCTGGCGCAACTGCTGACCCGGCGCGGCCATGCGGATCGGGCCGAGCGCGTGTTGCGCGATTTTCTGGCCGCCCATCCGGGCCACCTGCGTGTCGGCAATGCGTTGGGACGGCTTCTGGTGCAGCAAAACCGCGCGCGCGAGGCCATCGTCATCTACGAAAACATCGCCGCCGCCACCGGCAACAACCCCGAAGTACTGATTGCGCTCGGACTGCTCTATTATCAGCAAAAGGACTACGCCCGTGCGACCGAACGCTTCCGCTCCGCGCTGGCGAGCGAGCCGTCGGACCGGGCGCGTTACTATCTGGCCTCCAGCCTGGAAGCGCAAAACAAGCCGGAGGAGGCCGAAAAACTGTATGCGGCCATTCCTCCGAAGGCCGGCGATCTTTACGCCAAGGCGCAGCTTCGGCTGGCGATCATCGAAACCACCGGCAACCGGCTGGAGTCCGCCGCGCGCCGCCTTCGGAAGCTGTTGAAGCAACACCCGACAAATCCCGCCGCATGGACCTTGCTCTCCGGCGTATGGCTGGAGCAAAAGCGCTACGCCTTGCTGCTGAAGGAAACCGAACCCGCTTTGGCGCTGCCCAAGGTGCCGCCGCGCTTGCTCTTCAACCGCGCCGCCGCGCTGGAAGGACTGAAACGCTACGACGAAGCCGCCCGAACCATCCGCAAGGTGATCGACCGCCACCCGGACGACCCCGAGGCGCTGAACTTTCTGGGCTACCTCTATGCCGAGCAGGGCGTGCATCTGAAACAGGCGCATCGCCTGATACGCAAGGCGCTGAAACTGAAGCCGGGCAACGGCTGGTATCTCGATTCGCTGGCCTGGGTGCTCTACCGGCAGGGGCGCTACCGCGAGGCGGCAAGGATTCAGAAACAGGCCGTGTCCAAGGTGAAAGACGACCCGATCATGCGCGAGCACTTGGGCGACATCCTGTGGCGGCTGGGCGACCATGACGGCGCACGCAAGGCCTGGCGACTGGCCATCAAGCTGGGACACGACCATCCCGCGCAGCTGCGCCGGAAGATTGAATCCGGCCTCTGAGCGCCGGGCAACCGTGCGATTTCCGACGTGGATCTGGCTTGCGACGGGGCTTCTGGTCGCCGGGTGCGCCACGGCCCTATCGCCGAAGCGTGTTTCCGGCCTCGGCCCCTGGCACCGCATCACCGCGCGCATCGCGGTCGTGGACCAAGCGCGCGCATGGCAGGCGATGCTGGACTGGCAGGCCGACACGCCCGAAACAGGCCGCCTGCGCATCACCCACGCCGCCAGCGGCATGATCGTGGAACTGCGTTGGCAAGACGCTGTCATCCGCCTGCGCGACAATCGCAATCCCGAATGGCGGCTCGTGACCATGCGCGAACTGACGGCGCGCGGCATTTTGCTCCACCCGCGCGAACTGGCCGCACTGCTGCTCGCCCGTCCGCCCGCCATTTTCCAACGCCGCGACGACCGCACATGGCTGCTGGAACGCCACGGGTCACGCATCCGCATTCACTGGGACAGCCGGCGCAATCGCTTGGAGCTGGCCGATCTCTCGCATGGCCGCCGCGCCATCCTCATCATCCTGGGCCATGATTGATCCGCACCGCGACATCTGGCCCGCTCCCGCCAAGATCAACCTGCACCTGTTCGTGACCGGACGAAGGGAAGACGGACGCCACACATTGGACACCAGCTTCATCTTCGTGGATTGCGCGGACGGGCTCACGCTGCGACCGGCCCCTGCACTGAACGTGCGGTGTACCCTGCCGGAACTCAACGGATCGGCAAATCTCGTCTGGCGCGCGTTGGAAGCCATGCGCGGCGCTTGGCAGGTGCGCGACGGCATGGAGGTGTTCATCCGCAAGCGTCTGCCGTTGCAGGCCGGTCTGGGCGGCGGCTCCTCGGACGCCGCCACGGCCATGCTGGCCGCCAATGCCCTGTGGCGTCTGCACCGCCCGGTGGACGAACTCATTGCGCTGGCCGCGCCGCTGGGAGCGGACATCCCCTGTTTCCTGTTCGGGCGCGCCAGTCTGGCGCGCGGCGTGGGCGACCACCTCTCGCCGCTTCGCGCCGGCTTGGACGGACATCCGGTGTTGCTGGCCCGACCCGACGCCGGATTGTCCACCGCCCGCGTGTTCGCCGAATACGACCGGCTCGCCCCGCGCCCCGCCCATGGCTCCCTCCAATTGACCCCCCGGAACACGGCCGATACCATCCGCGCCAACGTCGCCGGCCTCGGCGCGAAGCCGGATTCCGGAAGGATCCTCGGCCGCAACGCGCTGGAAGACGTTGCCGTGCGTCTGTGTCCACCGCTGGCAACGCTCCTGGAGCGCATGCGCCAGCGCTCATCCACGGCGTGGATGAGCGGCAGCGGCACGACCTGCGTGGCGTTGACGCCCGATCTGGCGAGCGCCCGTGAGCTGGGCCGTGAACTGCAGCGCGACCGGCTTGCGGTCTGGACACACGCCGGCCGACTGCTGGAGCGTCATCCGCTGCATGCGGGCGCGCCCGGGCCGGCATCCGAACGGCGCGGGCCAACCGGCGTTGGGGCGTAGCCAAGCGGTAAGGCAACGGGTTTTGATCCCGTGATGCGCAGGTTCGAATCCTGCCGCCCCAGCCATATTTCACTGGCGTCGCCCGTGCGAACGCCGGCATGAACGATGCACACAAGGACTGCGCCGCATGATTGAAAAACGCTTCCGTCTCTTCTCCGGCACCGCCAACCCGAAACTGGCGGAAGACATCACCGCGCATCTCGACATTCCGCTGGGCGAGCTCCAGATCCAGCGATTCTCGGACGGCGAAATCTTTATCCGCATCGGCGAAACCATCCGGGGCCTGGATGCCTTCTTCATCCAGAGCACGGCCGCGCCGGTCAACGACACGCTGATGGAGCTCTTGATCTTCCTGGATGCCGCCAAGCGCGCATCGGCACGCCACATTTGTGCCGTCATGCCCTATTTCGGCTATGCCCGACAGGAGCGCAAAAGCGCCAGCCGCACGCCCATTACCGCCAAGCTGGTGGCGGACATGCTCACCGTGGCCGGCGCCACCCGCATTCTCACCATGGATCTGCACGCCGGCGCCATTCAGGGCTTCTTCAACATTCCGGTGGACAACATCTACGCCGCGCCCATCTTCAAGCGCGATATCGAATCGCGCTTCGATCTGGACCATGTGGTCATCGTCTCACCCGATGTCGGCGGCGTGGTGCGCGCCCGTGCGCTGGCCAAGCGCCTGCATGTGGACATTGCCATCGTGGACAAGCGTCGCCCGGCGGCCAACGAGGCGGTGGTCATGAACATCATCGGCGATGTGCGTGGCCGCCATTGCATTCTGGTGGACGACATGGTGGACACCGCCGGCACGCTTTGCGGCGCGGCCGAGGCCTTGCTGGAGCAGGGCGCCACGCGCGTGTCGGCCTATGCCACACATGGCGTGCTCTCCGGCCCGGCGGCCGACCGCCTGGCCAATGCCCCGCTGCACGAGCTGGTCATCACCGACACCATCGCGCAGCCAGAACGCATCATGGCCACGGGCAAGGTGCGCATCCTCACCGCCGCACCGCTTCTGGCCGAGGCGATCAATCGCATTTACAGCGCCCGTTCGGTTTCCTCGCTTTACGACTGACCCCCAGCGGCTATAATCCCGCGCCCGTTCGCCCGCCGCGCGCACCGGATTGCATACGCGAAACACGCACGCCCAGGGACGATCACGCCGAACCGGGACGACCCGCCGGCGCATCACGCAAAGGAGAGAGACATGAGCGATTTTGTTGTGGAAGCGGAAGCCCGCGAAGAGACAGGCCGCGCCGCCGCGCGCCGCCTGCGCCATGCCGGACGCATTCCGGCCATCATTTACGGGGGCAACAAGCCGGAGCTGCCGATCACCGTCAACCGCATTGCGGTCACCAAGCTGCTGGATCAGGAAGCCTTCTACACGTCCATCGTGGACATCAAGGTCAAGGGCAAGCGCGGCGCCAACAAGGCGCTGGTCAAGGATGTGCAGTGGCACCCGGTACGCGACGAAGTCATGCACATCGATTTCATGCGCGTGTCCTCTTCGGACGTGGTGCATGTCACCGTGCCGGTGCACGCGGTGAACTTCGAGAAATGTCCGGGCGACATCAAGGGCGGTTTGCTGGAAATCATCCGCCACGAGCTGGAGGTGGCCTGCCGCGCCGACGCCATCCCCGAGGCCATCGAGGTGGATTGCTCGAATCTGGACATCGGCGACACCGTTCACATCCGCGACATCGCCTTGCCGGAAGGTGTCAGCGTGCCTGAAATCGAACACAATCCGGAGCTCAACTTCACCGTGCTGAACATCGCCGCGCCGATCAAGGCGGAACCGACCGCCGAAAGTGGCGAGGAAAGCGGCGAGGAGCCCGCGCCCGAAGAAGGCTGATTCCCCGCCGTGCACCTGATCGTCGGGCTGGGCAATCCCGGCCGGAAATACGAGGCCACGCGCCACAACGCCGGCTTCCGCCTGTTGGAGAAGCTGGCCGAATCGAAGGGGCTGCGGTTTTCCGCGGCCCCTCGCTTTCGCGCCGAGATCGCCGAATGGCCGCGCACACAAGGCAAGGCGCTGCTGATCAAGCCGCAAACCTTCATGAACCACTCGGGCGAGGCCGTCGGCGCCATCGCCCGCTATCATCAGGCGCCGACCGAGCGAATCGTCGTCGCCTTTGACGATCTCGACCTGCCCGCCGGGCGGTTCCGGCTCAAAAAAGGCGGCGGCCACGGCGGGCACAACGGCCTGAAATCGCTGAACCAGCACCTGCCCGATACGAACTACACCCGCATCCGCATCGGCATCGGCCGGCCGCCCGCCGGCATGGAGGTCACGCCCTGGGTGCTGGGCCGCGCGACAAGCGAGGAACTGGCGGGCGAGGCGCGATTGTTCGACGCCATCCTCGCCGAAATGGACGCGATTCTGGCCGGCCGGCTGCCCGAGGCGGCGAACCGCATCCATCTCGCTTTGAACCCGCCGCCCCGGAAACCGCCACAACCCGATACGAAGGAGCAATGACATGGCGCTGAGCATCGGCATCGTCGGCCTGCCCAATGTCGGCAAATCCACGCTGTTCAATGCATTGAACGGCGGCGGCGCGGAGGCCGCGAACTATCCGTTCTGCACGATCGACCCGAATGTCGGCGTCGTGCCCGTGCCCGATCCGCGGCTGGAAACGCTGGCGGAGATCGTCAAGCCGCAGACCGTGCAGCATGCGGTGGTCGAGTTCGTGGACATCGCGGGGCTGGTCGCCGGCGCGGCCAGCGGCGAAGGGCTGGGCAACCAGTTTCTGGCCAACATCCGCGAATGCGCGGCGATCGCGCATGTCGTGCGCTGCTTCGAGGACGAGAATGTCACCCATGTCGCAGGCCGCGTCGATCCCTTGGGGGATATCGAGGTCATCGACACCGAGCTGATGCTCAAGGACATGGAAACCCTGCAAAAGGCCATCGCCCGCACCGAAAAGCAGACCAAGACCGGCGACAAGGACGCCAAGGCCCTGCTCGCGCTCCAACAGCGGGTGCTGGCCGCGCTGGAGGACGGCAAGCCGGTGCGCCGGCAGGGGCTGGGCGAGGATGAGCGGGCCGCATTGCGCGAGCTGTTCCTGCTGACCGCGAAGCCGGTACTCTACATCGCCAATGTGGACGAGGACTCACTGCCCGACGGCAACGCCCATGTCGAGGCGGTGCGCGCCTTTGCGGCGGCGGAAGGCGCGCGCGTGGCGGTCGTCTCGGCGCAGATCGAGGCCGAACTGGCCGAGATGGACGAGGACTCCCGCGCCGAGTTCCTGGCCGATCTGGGCCTGAGCGAGCCGGGGTTGAACACCGTGATCCGCGAAGCCTACGCGCTGCTCGATCTCATCACCTACTTCACCGCCGGCGTCAAGGAAGTGCGCGCCTGGACCATCCACCGCGGCGACACCGCGCCCGCGGCCGCCGGCGTGATCCACTCCGATTTCGAAAAGGGCTTCATCCGCGCCGAGGTGATCGCCTACGAGGATTTCATCGCCCTGGGCGGCGAGCAGGCCGCGAAGGAGGCCGGCAAGATGCGGCTGGAGGGCAAGGACTACATCGTGCAGGACGGCGATGTGATGCACTTCCGGTTCAATGTTTGAGGCTGGCCGCCCGCTCTTCTGACACGCGGGCTTGCCCCGCTGGATTTATGTATATACAATAGAACCATGCGCTACGAATGGGATGCGGCCAAGCGCGCCGCGAATCTGGCCCGCCACGGGCTGGATTCGCGGCGATGGAGGCGTTCGATTGGGAGCGCGCGGTGATTTTCGAAGACGACCGCTTCGAATACGGCGAAACGCGATTCGTGGCCTATGGCCGGATTCGCGGCCGCTTGGTCGCCGTGGTCTACACCTTGCGCGGCGATGCCGTGCGCATCATCAGCCTGCGCAAGGCCAACAGCCGAGAGGAGCAACGATATGGGCAGGACTGACCGAACAAACTGGAAACAGGTGGACGCATTGAGCGATGAGGCCATTGCGCGCGCCGTGGCCGACGATCCCGACGCCGCGCCGTTGGAGGCGCGCGGCCTGCGCCCGACGAAACGGGGGCGACCGCCGCAGGCGGTGCGAAAAGAGGCCATCAGCATCCGTCTCTCGCCGGATGTGCTGGCCGCCTTTCGCGCCACCGGCAAGGGCTGGCAGACGCGCATCGACCACGCACTGCGCGAATGGCTGAAGGAGCATGCGGAGACCGGCCGAAAATCAGGGCCGGCGTGAAACATCGCCGCAGCGTCCGGCGACGCCCGAATGCCTCCTATTCCTGCGCCGCCAGCCAGCGCTCGGCATCCAGCGCCGCCTTGCACCCCTCGCCCGCGCTGGTCACCGCCTGCCGGTAAACCGGATCGGCCACATCGCCGGCGGCGAACACGCCCTCCACACTGGTGTGCGTGCTCTTGCCGCGGGTCACGATATAGCCCTGCGCATCCTTCTCGACCTGATCGCCCAGAAAATCCGTGTTCGGCTTGTGCCCGATGGCGATGAACACGCCATGCACCGCGACTTCCTCGATCGCGTCGTCCACCGTGGACTTCAGCCGCAGCCCGGTGACGCCGGAATCGTCGCCCAGAATCTCGTCCACCACGCGATTCCACTTGATCTCGATGTTTTCCTTCGCGAAGAGCTGCTGCTGCATGATTTTTTCGGCGCGCAGCGCATCCCGGCGATGCACCAGCGTCACCTTGCTGCACAGATTGGCCAGATACAGGGCCTCCTCGACCGCCGTATCCCCGCCGCCGACCACGGCGACCTCCTTGCCGCGATAGAAGAAGCCATCGCAGGTCGCGCAGGCGGACACGCCGCGTCCGGCGAACGCTTCCTCGCTCGGCAGGCCGAGATATTTGGCCGATGCGCCGGTCGCGACGATCAGCGCATCGCAGGTGTATTCACCCTCATCGCCCTTCAAACGAAACGGACGCCCGGAAAGATCGGCCTCGTGGATGTGGTCGAACACGATCTTCGTGCCGAAGCGCTCGGCCTGCTCGCGGAAGTCCTCCATCATCTGCGGGCCTTGCACGCCGTTCTTGTAGCCGGGGTAGTTGTCCACATCGGTCGTCGTGGTCAACTGCCCGCCGGGCTGCATGCCCTGGATCACGACCGGAGAAAGCCCCGCCCGCGCGGCATAGATGGCCGCCGTGTAGCCTGCCGGCCCGGATCCCAGAATGATCAAACGATGATGCTCCGCCATGCGCGTCCTCCAATCTCGAAAATCAGGCAGAATCTAGCCGCCGCGCGGCATGCCGCAAGCGCCCCCGGAATGCGGGGCAATAATTTCATTTTCTACCCTTACAGAAGAAATACTGTCGCAAGACCAAGAAAAGACAAAAATCCAACCACATCCGTGACCGTGGTCAGAATCGTGCCCGAGGCCAGCGCCGGATCGATATTCAGGCGCTGGAGCGTCAGCGGAATCAACGCGCCGGCCAGCCCCGCCGCCAGCAGGTTGATCAGCATCGCGGCCGCAATCACCAAGCCCAGCCGCGCCCCGATCTCGGGAAACCAGAATGCGGCGATCACCCCCATCAGCACCGCGAAACTCAGGCCGGACACCGCCGCCACCGCCACCTCCTTGAACAAGGCCCGCTTCGCATTCTCGAAGGTCACGCGCCCCAACGCGATGCTGCGCACGATCACCGTCAGCGTTTGCGTTCCGGCGATGCCGCCCATGCTGGCCACGATCGGCATCAGCACCGCCAAGGCGACGATCTGCGCGATCGTTTGCTCGAACTGCGCGATCACGAACGAAGCCAGAATCGCCGTGCCGAGAT
>CAYVBG010000018.1:0-15376 GCA_964449205.1 uncultured Zetaproteobacteria bacterium
GTCGTTGTGTTCCGGTGGGGTCAGAAGCGGAGCGACAGGCCGGCGCTGTAGCGGACATCGGTGGATTTCACCATTTGCGGCGGTCGCGCATCGAAGCTGTATTCCAGGCGAATTTGCCAGCGAAGGTGGTTGTTCATCCGGATGTTCAATGCACTCTGGGCCAGCATGCGATAATCGGCCATGTCGCGCGGCGCGGGCTGATAATATGCGATGGCGTCCAAGCCAACCTGGGGGTTGAATTGATGGCGCATCACCAGATAGCTGCTCAGTCGCGGCTGGCTTGTTCGGCGATCCGTGGCGCCGGCCTGATGGCTCAGGCGCTCCCATTCATGGAACATGCCCAGGCCTGCCCATGCGGTTGTCGTTGCATCCGGTGCCGTCAGCGCGCGGCGCAAGCCGCCGCCAGCCAACATGCGCAGGGAAAGACGCGCGAACGGATCGCGGCCATACTGGGTGAAGATTTCCCACGACCACAGACCCGCCATCGGGGCGCGGTGACGCAAGTGGACGAACAGGCGGTTTGTATCGGTCCGGCCATTGCTTTTTCCGTGGGCGTATTCCAGGTAGAAAAACCAGGTTCGGCCTCCCCGACGCAGGCGGCTCAGCCAGTCGCCCCGGAGGCTTTGCTTGTTGGTGTTGCCTTGCGCGCCGTCCAGCGCGAGATGCGCTGAGTGCCTTGCGCCTTGGCCGCTGTCGTCCACCATGGCCTGATCGACATTGACAATCGCCAAGGCCGCGGCTGGCCAGAGCATTGTGCCCGCAAGCACGAAAATCAAACGGTTGTGCGGTCTCATCGGCCGGATGGTAGCTGTGAACGCGGATGCTTGCGAGCTGCGGCGAGAGAACGAATGGCGGAATTCTCTTCCGGCGGACGGGCTGCTAGCATGCAGACATTTCTGGGTTGACGAATCTGGAGGGATGCATGCCACAGACACTGAACCATATCGCGACGCAGGGGGAGAATGGCGCCGCGATGATGCCCATCATCCAGGGCGTGGGTCGCGCGGCCAGCGAGATTGCGTATTTGCTGCGGGGCGCGGTGTTCCGCGGCGCCTTGGGCGCGGCGGGCGCGGAGAATGTGCAGGGCGAGCAGCAGCAGAAGCTGGATGTATTGTCCGATCAAATCTTCTTCGAGGAGATGCGTTCCACCGGGTTCGTGTGCGCGGTCGGCTCCGAGGAGCAGGAGGATTTGCTGGTCGTCGAGGAATATGCCGATGCCGACTATCTGGTGCTGGTCGATCCGCTGGACGGCTCCTCCAACCTCGATATCGACGGCCCGGTGGGCACGATCTTTTCGGTGGTGCGGCGCAAATCGTCCAAGGACGCGCGCCCGGTCGAGGCGGACACGCTCCAGTCCGGCCGCGATGTGCTGGCGGCGGGCTATGTGCTCTACGGGCCGGCGACGATGCTGGTCTGCTCGGTCGGCGCGGGCGTGCATGGCTTCACCTGGAATCCGAACTCGGCGCGCTTTGAGCTGTCGCATCCGGACATGCGCATTCCGGAGTCGGGCGGCTACTACTCGGTGAACGAGGCGAACGCCGACAAGTGGCTGGACGGCCTGAAGGAGCGTTTTCTGGCGATGAAGCGGGAAACGGGGCTGGGCATGCGCTATGTCGGCTCGATGGTGGCGGACATGCACCGCACCCTGCTCAAGGGCGGCGTGTTTCTCTACCCGGCGGACGAGAAGAATCCGGATGGCAAGCTGCGCCTGTTGTATGAGGCGATTCCGATGGGCTTTCTGGTCGAGCAGGCCGGCGGGAAGGCGATGAGCCGGGGCGGCAGCGTGCTGGACATCGAGCCCGCCGCGCTGCATCAGCGCGTGCCGGTGTATCTGGGCGCGGCGTTGGCAGTGGATATGCTGGCCGGGCAGTGAGGCATGGCTGCCGATCCGGTGGCGTTCGGAGAGTATTATCTGCGCCGAATTGGCGTGACCACGCCGTTGGCATGGCTTGAAACCGCACCGGAAACGGAGCACAAGGCCCAAGCCGGGCAACAGGCCGGGCAATGCCCGACCCAAACGCCGAAGGCTGTGCCGGCGGGTCTGGATGAGCTGGCCCGACAGGCGGTGGATTGCACCGCCTGCGATCTGGCCCGGAGCCGGCGCAACGTGGTGTTTGGCGTGGGCGATCCGCATGCGGACATCCTGTTCATCGGCGAGGCGCCGGGTCGCGACGAGGATATGCAGGGCGAGCCGTTTGTCGGTCGGGCGGGGCGCTTGCTCGACCGGATGCTGGCCGCAATGGGGCTGGAGCGTCGCCAAGTATATATCATGAATGTCATCAAATGCCGCCCCCCGAACAATCGCGACCCGGCCCCTCCGGAAGTCGAGGCGTGCGCCCGCTGGTTTGATCCGCAGTGGGATGCCATCGCGCCCAAGGTGGTGTGTCTGCTCGGTCGGGTGGCGGCGCAGCGCGTGTTGGAGACGGAAGCGCCGCTCTCCGCCTTGCGCGGCAGGTGGCACGAACGACGCGGCGTGCCGGTGTTGGTCACGTATCATCCGGCCTATCTGCTGCGGTCGCCGGCGCAGAAGGCGCGGGCGTGGGATGATTTGCGCAAGCTGATGCGTCGCTGGCGGGAACTGACGGACGCCTGAGATTCAGTCCTCGCCGCGATCGGGTGCGATGCGCACTCGCGTGATGCGACCTTCCTCCATTTCCATCACTTCCAGCCGCGCGCCGCCCATCTGCAGGCACATTGCGGCTTCCGGCTGCGCGCCCATCCGCTCGACAATCAGGCCGCCGATGGTCGTGGCGCCTTCTTCCGGCAGTTGGATGTCCAGCGATTGATTGATGTCGTGAACGCTGACGGTGCCACCGGCGACCAGGGAGCCATCCGGTTGCGGCCACATGTCAGGCGGTGCGGGGCGGTCGGATTCATCCTCGATCTCGCCGACGATCTCTTCCAGAATGTCTTCCATTGTGATCAGGCCGTCGATGTCGCCGTATTCATCCACGACAATGGCCATGTGCTGGTGATGGCTCTGGAAGTCGAAGAGTTGCTGGAGCGCGTTCTTGTTGGCCGGCACGAACGGCAGATCCCGCCAGATGACCGCGTCGCGCAGCGGCAGCGGGCTGTCGCGGTGACGTACCAGGTCTCGCAGGTGCACGATGCCGATCAAATGATCCTCTGTGCCTTCAAACACCGGATAACGCGAGTGCGGGCGGGCAATGGCAATGCGCAGGCATTCGGACACGCGCATGGATGCGTCCAGCACATCCATGTCCTTGCGCGGGGTCATCAGCGCCTTGACCGGCACCTGATGCAAATGCAGGCTGTTGAGGAGCATCTGCTCGCGCGCGGCGTCCAGCACGCCGGATTCGGCGCTGACGTCGATGATCTTGGCCAGCTCCTGATGCGTCAGTTCCACCTCCGAGCCCTTGGGGATGGCAAGCAGACGTTGCAGACCGGCGATGATGGCTGTCAGCACCCCGGTCAGCGGCGCCAGCAGGCGCATCAGCCAGCCCAGCACGGGCGCGGCACGGCAGGCCATGCGCTCGGCATGCGCCACGGCAATCGTTTTGGGCAGGATCTCGGCCAGGATCACCACCACGACGGTCATGGCCAGGGTGGCGTAGAGAATGCCGGCCTCGCCATAGAGGGCGACAAAGATGGCAGTGGCCAACGACGAAGCCGCAATGTTCACGAAGTTGTTGCCGACCAGAATGGCAGTGAGCATTCGCTCCGGTTCATCCAGCAATTGTTCGGCCTTGCGCGCCCCGCGATCGCCCTGCTCGCTCAACAGGCGCAGGCGGAAACGCCGCGCCCGCGTCAGCGCCGTTTCCGAGCCGGAGAAAAAGGCCGAAAGCAGCAACAGAAAGAACAGGATGCCGACCGCGGCCGGCCATTCCAGCGGACTGCTCATGGGTGGCGTGACAGGGTCAGGTTCCCGGTATGCCGGAAGGGTCGATGCCCAGCCACGACTGCACCACGCGCACGCCGAAATAGGCAAGCAGCAGCAGCACATAGGCGGCGATAACCATCCAGCTTGTGCGTCCGCCTTGCCATCCCGCCCGCTTGCGCATGGCCAGCAGCGTCATCAATACGGCCCACGAAAACAAGGACAGCACCACCTTGTGCGACAGCAGCCAGAAATGCCCCATCGCTTCCCACTGCCAGGTCAGTCCGGTCAGGATGCCCAGCGCCAGAAGCCAGGCCGAGGTGCGCACCTGGCCGTACATGTGGTTCTCGACTTCCACCAACGAGGGCAGAGCCTGCACGATGGGACCAATGTGCTTGCGTTTGAGCGAGCGGTCGAGCAGCAGGTGCATCATGGCGTGAATGGCGGCCAACGTCAGTACCGCCCAAGCGGTCAGGGAGAGCAGAAGGTGACCGGTCTCCAGCATCGAGCTGGCCTGAATGTGGAGGATGGGCGTGTCGGGCAGGGCCGGAATGAGCAGCAGCGGCACGGCCGTGGCTGGCAGCAGGAACAGCCCGAGACCGCAGATTCCGTGACGCAGCAGGCCCAACACATAGATGTATTGCACGATCAGCGTGCATACCGCCACCGAGGCGCCGAGGCGGAAATCCAGCCCCCAGTTGGTGACGGGCTCCATGCGGACGAGCGCGTACAATGTCAGCAGCATCGATCCGCCCAGCGCCAATGTCAGCCCCTGCGCGCCGATGCGCGGCTTGCCTCCAACGCCGAGCCACAGCAGCAGGGCGCACATGGCGGTAATCAAACCGGAAACGGGAAAGAGCAGTGTGAAACTCATGCGCGCCGACGGGGCGCCGCCGGAGGATTCGGGTGATTCAGGGATGGCAGCGATTCCATATGGGGCGTGTTATATCGGATGCGTCGCCCGCCCGCAATGACCGATGCAGTTTGACCCGGCGCCGGGAACGGTGACAATGCCGCGATCGGGGGTGTGCATGCGGGTGACGGTGCTGTTTCTGGCTGCGGGACGGGGGCGACGCTTCGGCGGGGACACGCCCAAACAATATCGCAGGGTGGGAGGGTTGCCGTTGGTGACCATTGCATTGCGCAGCCTGGCGCGGGAGCCGCGCATTCATGCCGTGCAACCGGTGCTGGCGCGCGGCGATGCGATGTTCGCCGAGTGCGTGCGCGGCGAGCGGTTTCCGTTCACCTTGCTGCCTCCGGTGGAAGGCGGCGAGGAACGCGCGATTTCGATGGCGCGGGGGTTGGCGGCACTGCCGGAGAACGTGGAATGGGTCGCGGTGCAGGATGCGGCGCGGCCTGTGCCATCGCCCCGGCTGCTGTGCGATGTGTTGGATGCGGCGCTGGCGCATGGCGCGGCCGTGCCGGGGGTGCCGGTGCACGATACCATCAAGCGCGTGGATGCGCATGGCCGGGTGGTGCAAACGCTGGAACGGGCAAGCCTGCGGGCGGTGCAGACCCCCCAGGTCGCGCGGCGGGCATGGCTGGAGGAAGCGGTTCGCGCCGAGCGGGCGCGCTTGGGCCGGCACACGGACGATGCCTCATTGCTGGAAGCCGCCGGTTTTCCTGTCTGGGTGAGCCGGGGCGATGCGAACAACCGCAAGGTCACCACGCCCGAGGATATGGCCTGGCTGGAGCGCTGGCTGCGGGAACGGGATGCCTGACGATACCTGACAAGAGGGGGAACGAACCGATGATGCGCGTGGGGCAGGGTTTCGATGTGCACATGTTTGCTGCCGGCAGACCGCTGATATTGGGTGGGGTGAGGATTCCACACGACAAGGGGCTGGCTGGCCATTCCGATGCCGATGTGCTGATTCATGCGGTGTGCGATGCATTGCTGGGCGCGGCGGCCTTGGGGGACATCGGTCGGCATTTTCCGGATACCGATGATCGGTGGAAGGGCGCGGACAGCGCGGCGCTGCTTGCCACTGTGATGGAACGGGTGGCGGAGACCGGATGGCGACCGGTGAATGTGGATGCCACGGTGCTGGCCCAGAAGCCCAGGTTGGCGCCGCATGTGCCGGCCATGCGCGAGCGATTGGCCGCATTGCTCGGTCTGGACGTGGACGCGGTCAGCGTGAAGGCTACGACCACCGAGCATCTGGGCTTCATCGGGCGTGGCGAGGGCATGGGCGCGATGGCGGTGGCGATGCTCGCACGGGCGAGTGAATGATTTGCTACAATCCTTGCCATGGAAACGACAACGCGACATGCGCTTCCTGCGTTTTATGCCGACTGCAATGCGGCGCACCGGGAGTTCTTTGCGGCGCTGATGCGTGACTGGCGCGAGGCCGGCCTGCCGCTGACGGCAACAATGGACGGCGTGAGCCTGGAAGTGCGTTCCACCACGCGCGATGCGGAGCGCGGGAGGCCGGGCGTGTTCGTCTTGCTTGCGGGGCGCGGCCGCGAGGGCGCGCGCATTGAGCTGGATGTGGCGCGATGGCGGCAATGGACGGGCGAGGAGGAAGCGGATGCCGCGGTGCGCATGCTGGCCGACATCGAGGGCCTGGTCGTGCAACAGGATCGGGTGCGGCTTCGCATCATCGAGCCCGGCCATGCTTCGGGCCCGACACAAGCGGATCTGCGTGCCGCGTTGGTGCGGGCAGGCCGGCGGATGTCGGATCGGATGGGCCTCTGAAGCTGTCTACCGTTCCCTGTTTCGGGCCGCGGGCGTCAGGGTGAATTCGCCGGCGTTTGCGGGCAGTTGCTCCAGCACCAGCACGAACCCGCGATCGCCGAGCGGCGCCACGGGCAGCATGTCCACCGGCGGCGGCGCAAAGGGCGCATGCCGAATCGTGGTCATCAGCGGGGGGCGCGTGATGGGTAGCGTGCGCTCGACCAGCACATGGCCGGGCCGCGCCCGGTCGAAGACCGATACACGGATGTAAGGAGGAGGAAGTTCGCATTCCAGCAGGCTTTTGACCCGGCCCTCGATGACCAGCACCTGCGATCCGTCGTCCCGGTTGATCCATTCGGCATGCACGCTGGCGGGAGGGATGCGCCAATCCTTGTCCCGAACGGCGAGCGGCGCGCCGAGATTGATCAGCGTGGCCCGCAGGCCGGGGTTGTCGAGCCATGCATCGCGTTGGGTCCAGAACCCCAGGATGGCGACCACGAACAACACGCCGACCAGCCAGGGCAGCACGCGGGCGCGGGGCGGCCGGGGGGCGGACGGCGTTCCGACGGAAACAGGCGCATGCGGCTCCGACGGCCCGGCGGCGCCCCCGGCTTCATCCGGCCATGGGTCTGCGCCGGCAGGCGTGGCGGGGCTGCGTGCGTTGCTTTCGGGATCTGGAACGGGATGGCGTTCATCGTCGGCCATGGCCTCCGACGGGTTGAATGTTTTCTCTTCTGCCGGTGTGTCCGATACCGTCGGCATCCCGTGTTCCATGTCCGGCAACGTCTCCGGAGAAACGTTTGCGGTGTCTTCCGGCTTGAATGGGCTGGTTTCATCGGGCGCTTCATCGGGCCCGGGTTGCGCCGGAGGGGACGACGGATCCATGACCCGTTCGAGCAGCGGCAGCGAGGCATCCCCGCCGGACGCCGTGGTTTCGACCGGTTCGGCGTCTTCCGGCGGCTCGCCGAAGCCGAACTCGGCATGGCAGCGATGGCAGACGAAGATGATGTCCTCGTCCATGCGTTCCACCTGGTAGGTGGCGCGGCAATGCGGGCAAACCACGAGCATGGGCGGATGATGGCGGGTTGCGCGCTGTTTGTCAGCCGCGGGTCGGGGCGACGAGGCTTGGTTTCGCCCCGCTCGGGGGCTACGGTTCGCGCATGATTTCGGCCCGGCGATTGATGCTTCGCTATCCTACCGGCAAGGTGGCGCTGTCCGGCGTGACGCTGGATATCCGCAAGGGCGAGTTCGTGTACCTGACCGGTGAGTCCGGCGCCGGAAAGTCCTCGCTGTTGCGTTGTCTGTATGGCGGTGTGCGGCCGAGTTCCGGCAGTCTGGTGGTGGACGGGCTTGATTTGCGCAAGGCCGGCGAACGGCAGGTGCGTCGGCTCAGGCGACAGACAGGCGTGATCTTTCAGGACCACCGATTGCTGTTTTCGCGCACGGTGTTCGAGAATGTGGCGCTGCCCTTGCGCGTGCAGCGATGGAAGCCGGACCGGCTGGTGGCGCGCGTGCGCAAGGTGCTGGCGTTCGTCGGGTTGGAGGACAGGCTGTGGGCGTTTCCCGAGGCATTGTCCGGCGGCGAGCAGCAGCGCGTGGCCATCGCCCGCGCGATGAGCGCCCAGCCGCCGCTGATTCTGGCCGACGAACCGACGGGCAATCTGGATATCGACACGGCTCGCCGCATCATGGACTACCTGTTCGAGCTCAACCGGCATGGCAGCGCCGTCATCATGGCTACCCACGATCTGCAATTGATGCAAACGCATCCCGGTCGGGAGATTCGGCTGCATGCAGGCGCGCTGGTCGCGGATGCGGCGAGTGAGGAGCCGGCAAGCGGAGCAAGGCCATGAAGACGGGGGGCGAACGCCGGGCGCCAAGACTGCCGGGAGGTTTTTCGCTGCCGCCCTTGGGACTGCATCAGTGGCTGGCGATGGGGATTGTGGCTGTGGCGTTGTGGGCAGTGGGGATGCTGTGGCTGGGCATGCAGGCGGGCGAGCAATGGGTGGGCTCGTGGCGGCAGGACGTGCGTTTTCATGTTTATCTAGACGGAGGCGACGAACGGAAGCTGGCCATGCTGGCCGATCATCTGGCCGGGTTGCCCGGTGTGGCGTCGGCGCGTGTCGTGCCCCGCGCGGAAATGCGTGCATGGCTCCGGCAATGGGCGGGCGGGGATGTGCGCGAGCTGAATGACTTGCTGGGCGCATTGCCGGGCACGGTGGAGGTGACGCCGGCCAGGGATGCGGACGAGTTCATCTATGCCGATGTCCGCGACGCCGCGGAACGCATGGGGGCGCGGGCGAATCCCGGCGAGGCGCGGCTGGCGGCGGCGCGCAAATGGCTGGCCGACCTCGGCGGTTTGCTGTGGTTTGTGACGTGGGTGGCGGCGCTGGCGATGGCAGTGGTGATTTCCAACACGCTGCGAATGATGCTGCTTTCCCGCGCCGATGAAGTGTGCCTCATGCGGCTGTTGGGTGCGGAGGAATGGTTTGTGCGCATGCCGTTCGTGCTGGAAGGCATGCTGTTGGGCACGGGTGCGGGGCTGCTCGGCTGGGGCTTGTTGTGGCCGGTGGCGATGGGCGCGGAAGACTGGCTGGCGGCGCTGGATGTGCGGCTTGATCTGGCGTCGATGGTGTGGCCGCTGCTGGCCGGGGGCGTGGCGTCCGGCGGTTTGGGGGCCTGGATCGCCACGCTTCAGATGCCCGACCGGGGGTGAACGCGGCGGCCCGCGGCGTGTCACACATGCTCGCGCGTCTTCAGGAAGGTGATGTCCGGCCATTGCTCCATCGTGTAGTTCAGCTTCCAGAGGCTTGGCGCGAGATAAGCCAGAAAACCGTCCGCGTCTTCGGCGAGGTTCGCATCGAAGCGGCGGCGGAACTCGGCCAGCCGCTTGTCGTCCTCCGCGGTGATCCAGCGGGCGACCTGAAACTCCGTCGCCGCATAATCGGCGTCCACATGGTATTCGGCGCGCAGCCGCTCCACCGTCACATCGAACTGGAGCGCGCCGACCGCGCCCAGGATGTAGTCGCCGCCGAGCAGGGTCTTGAACACCTGCACCGCGCCCTCTTCGGCGAGCTGGATCAGCCCCTTGTGCAACTGCTTGCGCTTCATCGGATCCTTCAGGCGCACGCGGCGGAACAGCTCCGGCGCGAAGTTCGGAATGCCGGTGAACTTCAGCTCCTCCTTCTCGGTGAAGGTGTCGCCGATCTTGATCGTGCCGTGGTTGTGGATGCCGATGATGTCGCCCGGATACGCCTCCTCGACATGCGCCCGCTCGCGGGCCATGAACATCGTCGCCTTCGACAGCCGGATGTCCTTGCCGATGCGGTGATGGCGCACCGTCATGCCCTTGTGGAAGCGGCCCGAACAGATGCGGAAGAACGCGATGCGGTCGCGGTGCTGCGGGTCCATGTTCGCCTGCACCTTGAAGCAGAAGGCCGAGAACGCCGGCTCCTCCGGCCGCACGGTGCGCTGGACGGCCTCGCGCGGGCCGGGCGGCGGCGCCAGCTCGACGAACGCATCCAGCAGCTCGCGCACGCCGAAGTTGTTGATTGCGCTGCCGAAGAACACCGGCGTCTGGCTGCCGGCGAGAAAGGCGTCGCGGTCGAACGGATTGGCCGCGCCTTCGAGCAGCTCGATGTCGGCGCGCAACTCGTCGGCCTGCGCACCCAGGTGTTCGTCCAGCGCCGGATCGTCGAGATTTTCGATGCGCACGGTCGCGAAATCGCGCGTGTCCGCGCCGGCCTGAAAGAGCAGCAGCTCGTTGCGGTAGAGGTTGTACACGCCGCGAAACGCCTTGCCCATGCCGACCGGCCAGGACAGCGGCGCGCATTCGATGGCCAGCTTGTCCTCGATGTCGGCCAGGATGTCGAGCGGGGGCAGGCCCTCGCGGTCGAGCTTGTTCACGAAGGTGACGATGGGCGTGTTTCGCATCCGGCAGACGCCCATCAGCTTCTCGGTCTGCGGTTCCACGCCCTTGCCGGAATCGATGACCATCATCGCCGAGTCCACGGCGGTCAGCACGCGGTAGGTGTCCTCGGAGAAATCCTGGTGGCCGGGGGTGTCCAGCAGGTTGATCGCATGGCCGCGGTAATCGAACTGCATCACCGAGCTGGCCACCGAGATGCCGCGCTCCTGCTCGATCTGCATCCAGTCGCTGGTGGCGTGGCGGGCGGCCTTGCGCGCCTTGACTGCGCCGGCGAGCTGAATCGCGCCGCCGAAGAGCAGCAGCTTTTCGGTCAGCGTGGTCTTGCCGGCGTCGGGATGACTGATGATGCCGAAGGTGCGCCGCTTGCGGATTTCCTCGTTCAGGGTCGGAGTGTCGTTCGCGTTCATGGGGCGGCGCAGTGTAGCGGCGGGTTGGCCGCGTGTCGCGTTCTCCGGGCTTTTCATTCGTCGCCTTTGGCCGCAGCATCCGGCCCACGTTGTGCAAAGGGGTGATGCGGGTGTCACGAAACTACAAGGCGGATGTCATCGAACGAAAATGGCAGGCGCGCTGGGCTGCGGCGGGCATCGACGCGGCCGGCGACGATCCGGCGGATGCGCGTCCGCGCTACTATTGCCTGGTGATGTTTCCGTATCCGTCCGGCAATCTGCACATGGGCCATGTGCGCAACTATTGCCTGGGCGACGCGATTGCGCGCTACAAGCGGATGCGCGGCTTCAATGTGCTGCACCCCATCGGCTGGGACGCTTTCGGCCTGCCGGCGGAGAACGCGGCGATCAAGCATGGCCGTCCGCCTGCGGAATGGACGCGCGCCAACATCAACCAGATGCGCGCGCAACTGAAGCGGCTCGGTTTGTCCTACGACTGGGCGCGCGAGATCGCGACCTGCCATCCCGATTATTACCGATGGGAGCAATGGCTGTTCACCCGCCTGATGGCGCGGGGGCTGGCCTATCAGGACGAGGCCGAGGTGAACTGGTGCGAGCCCTGCCACACCGTGCTGGCCAACGAACAGGTGGTGGAGGGCTGCTGCTGGCGCTGCGATGCGCCGGTGATGCGCAAGAAGCTGAAGCAATGGTTCATCCGCATCACCGACTACGCCGAGGAGCTGCTGAACGATCTGGACAAGCTCGATGGCTGGCCCGCGCGCGTGGTCGAGATGCAGCGCAACTGGATCGGCAAATCCGTCGGCGCGGAGATCGTGTTCCCGCTGGCCGGGCGCGAGGGCGAGCTCACCGTGTTCACCACCCGCCCGGACACCCTGATGGGCGTGACATACATGGCCGTGTCCGCCGCGCATCCGTTGGCGGTGGAGGCGGCGCGCGACAATCCGGAGCTGGCCGCGTTTCTCGACGAATGCGCCCGGGCGCCGACCAAGGAAGCCGAGCTGGAGACGATGGAGAAGAAGGGCATGCCGCTGGGCGTGGAGGCGGTTCATCCGGTCACCGACGCGCGGATTCCGGTGTGGGTGGCCAACTTCGTGCTGGCGGGCTATGGCTCCGGCGCGGTGATGAGCGTGCCGGCGCACGATGCGCGCGACCACGCCTTCGCCCGCAAATACGGCCTGCCGATCCGGCAGGTGATCGCGCCGAAGGACGGCGGGGATTGGGATATCGAGGCGGAAGCCTTCACCGGGCCGGGCGTGCTGGTGAACTCCGGCGATTTCGACGGGCTGGATTCGGAGGCTGCGAAGGCGCGCGTGATCGCCTGGCTGGAGGAGCGCGGCAAGGGGCGCGCGCGGGTGCAATACCGGCTGCGGGACTGGCTGGTGTCGCGCCAGCGCTATTGGGGTGCGCCGATTCCGGTGATTCATTGCGAGGATTGCGGCGCGGTGCCCGTGCCGGACGAGGATTTGCCGGTGCGCCTGCCCGAAAACCTGACGCCGGGCGGCGGCGCCAGCCCGCTGGCCGCCTGCGAGGCGTTTGTGAACGCGCCCTGCCCGCGCTGCGGCAAGCCGGCCCGCCGCGAGACGGACACCTTCGACACCTTCATGGAATCCTCATGGTATATGGCGCGCTACACCAGCCCGCGTGCGCAGGATGCGATGGTCGATCGCGCCGCCATCGCGCGCTGGATGCCGGTGGATCAATACATCGGCGGCGTGGAACATGCGGTGCTTCACCTGCTCTATGCGCGCTTCTACCACAAGCTGATGCGCGATGCGGGGCTGTTCTCGCCGGAGGAGGGCGGCGACGAGCCGTTCGCGCGCCTGCTCACCCAGGGCATGGTGCTCAAGGACGGCGCGAAGATGAGCAAGTCCAAGGGCAACACGGTCGATCCGCAGGCCATCATCGAGCGCTACGGCGCGGACACCGCGCGGTTGTTCACGCTCTTCGCCGCGCCGCCGGAGAAGGATCTGGAGTGGCATGAGGCGGGCGTGGAGGGCGCGCACCGTTTCCTGCACCGGGTTTGGCGGTTGATCGGGCGATTGGAGGCGGCGGGCGATGGTGCCGGCGGCGGGGGCGATGCGCGCGAGCTGCGCCGCAAGACGCACGAAACCATCAAGCGCGTGACGGATGCCTTCGAGCAGGGCTTCGCGTTCAATGTCGCCATCGCGGCATTGATGGAGCTGACCCATGCGTTGACCGATTTCCGCCCGGCGGATGATGCGGGGCGCGAGGCCTGGCGCGAGGGGCTGGAGGCGCTGGCGCGGATGCTGGCGCCGTTCGTGCCGCATTTCGCCTGCGAGCTGGGCGAGCGGTTGGGCTTTGCGCGCCCTGCGGTGATCGAGGACTGGCCGGCGCTCGATCCGGCGGCGCTGGAGCGTGATGCCGTCACATTGGTGGTGCAGGTGCAGGGCAGGAAGCGCGGCGAGATCACCGTGCCGAGGGAGGCCGGCGAGGACGAGGCTGTTGCCGCCGCGCGGGCCGAGCCGGGCATCGCCAAATGGCTGGAAGGTATGCGGATCGTCAAGGTGGTGCTGGTGCCGGGGCGGGTGCTGAATCTGGTGGTGAAGCCCGAATGAGCGCCCGCCGCGCTTGTCTGCCCGCGGTGGCGATGCTCGCCATGGGGCTGCTGGCCGGCTGCGGCTATCACTTGGTGGGGCACGGGCCTGATCGGGGACGGGGCGCCATGCCGGAGGATGTGCGGACAGTGGCCGTGACCGGTCCGGATGTGGAGCTGGTGCGGGTGTTGCGCCAGTGGGTGCGGCAACGCGCCCAAGGCTGGACGCTGGCCGACGATGCGGCCGGCGCCGACGCGGAGCTGAGAGTTGCCGGCGCACATGAGCAGTTTACGCCCACGACCTACGATGCCAATGGCGTGGCGGTCACCTACCGACTGAGCCGCACGGCCAGCCTTTCGCTGTGGCGAAACGGCAAACAGGTGTGGCGTTCGGGGCCGGTGACGGTGAGCGGGGATGTGTATGCCGTGGGCGGCCCGGCCAGCATCGACGCTTCGCGTGCGCGCGTCCGCCGCGATCTGATGCGGGAATGGCTGCGCGCGGCCTGGCGGCGCTTGATGTCGGGCTTCTAGATTCCGAGTGGCCGTTCGGATCAACCCCGCGCGATTGCTGCCGCCGGCGCATGCCTGTTATTACCTGACCGGCGAGGACGAGGACGCCGTGTTCGAAGCCGCGGAGGCACTGGTTGCGCATCAGGCCGATCAGGCGGTGGTGGTGCGTGCGGACGTGGATGAGCTGGGGCGCATCGCCGAGCACATGGCGCCGGGGTTGTTTGGCGCGCGCGCCTGTCATGCGCTGGTGCGCAATGCCGGCGCTGCCCGTCCGAAGCAAATCGAACAACTGGAACGCTGGATCATGCGACCGCCGGAGGGACTGCGGCTGGTGCTGTGCGCGCCGGCCATCGATACCCGCAAGGCGCTGCACAAGCGCATGATGGCGCTGCCCGAACTGGTTTGGTGCGATTTTCCACGCATGGACGAAGAGGCGTTTGGCCACTGGCTGGCCGGGGTCGCGGAGGAGGCTGGTGTGACGCTCGATGACGCGGCGCTGGCGATGATGACCGAGCGGCTCTGCGGCATGCGCATGGCGGCGCGGCAGGCCGTGGCCCGGTTGGCGCTCTACGATGGCGGCGAGGGGCGCAAGCTGGATGTGGAGGTGACGGCGGAACTCCTGGGCGAGCGCGCGCCGCGCGATCTGGATGCGCTGTGCGAGGCGGTAGGCGATCGGTCGCCCCGGGCCGTGGGCATGCTGCGCGGATTGCTGCGCGAAGGCGGCGTTTCCGAGCTTCAGGCGCTGGCCTGGCTGGCCACCCGGATGCAGCAGCTCCTGCTGTATGCCTGGCATGCGGCGAGCGACGCGCACGGTGCGGCAAGCCGCGCGCGGCTGTTTGGCGCGGCGCGCGCGCAGGTTCCAAAACAGGTGAGGCGCTGGAGCGGTGGCGAGCTGATGCGCGCGATGCAATGGATCGCCGAGACCGAGGCGAGCATCAAGGGGGGCGGCGTCGAAGCGCCGGATGTGGCTTTGGAGCGGCTGGTGCTGCGGCTCGTCGACGCAGAATGACGGCGGATCGACCTTTCGCCCGCGCGCCGGACCGGGCGGCGTTCGACCGCGCGCATCTCTGGCATCCGTATGCCTCGATCACCGATCCCGCGCCGGTGTGGCCGGTGGTGTCGGCCCGTGGCGCGCGGCTGATGCTGGCCGATGGCCGCGAGCTGGTGGACGGCATGGCGTCGTGGTGGTGCGCGATCCATGGCTACAACGTGCCGGAGCTGAACGCGGCCATCGCGGATCAGCTTGCGCGCATGAGCCATGTGATGTTCGGCGGGTTGACGCACGAGCCGGCGGCGCGGCTGGGCGAGGCCTTGCTGCGCCTTGCGCCCCGCGACGCGGAGCGGCGCATGGATTGCGTGTTTTTCGCCGATTCGGGTTCGGTGGCGGTCGAGGTGGCGATGAAGATGGCGCTGCAACACTGGCTGCCCGCGCGGTCCGAAAAGCGCCGTTTCCTGACCCTCC
>CAYVBG010000019.1:0-14372 GCA_964449205.1 uncultured Zetaproteobacteria bacterium
GCGCACGAACACTTGCCGCCCGGGCCGGCGGCACCGTAGGTTTCGGGCGATGCGCATACTCGCTTTCATGCTCAAATCCAGCCTCATTCTCGCCGTGGTTTCCGTGACCGGGCTCACAGGCGCCTATGTGTATTTCTCCCGCGGATTGCCTGAACTTAGCAGTCTTTCGGACTATCGGCCACCCCTGACGAGCCGTGTCTGGGGCCCCGATGGCCGCCTGCTCGCCGAATACGCCGACGAACACCGCATTCTAACGCCGCTCGCGGACATCCCCCAACGGGTGAAAAACGCCTTTCTGGCTGCCGAGGACGAACACTTCTACCAGCATCCCGGCATCAATCCGGCGCGCATCATCTCCGCCGCCATCGCCAATCTTCGGGCCGGACACACCGTGCAGGGCGGCAGCACCATCACCCAGCAGGTGGCGAAAAACTTCCTGCTTTCGCCCAAACGCACCTACACCCGCAAGATCCGCGAGATCATTCTCGCCCACCGGATCGAACAGCGGTTTTCCAAGGACGACATCCTCTATCTCTACCTGAACCAGATCTATCTGGGTCGCGGCGCCTACGGCGTGGCCAGCGCGGCGTGGCGCTACTTCCACAAGCGGCTGAACGAGCTCACCTTGGCCGAAGCAGCGATGCTGGCGGGGCTGCCCAAGGCGCCGTCCCGATACGCGCCGCACCTGCATCCCCGGCGCGCGCTGGCCCGACGCAACACGGTGCTGCGCATGATGGAACGAAGTGGCCTGGCCAGCCATGAACAAGTGGCCCGGGCCTTGCTCGAGCCGCTCAAAGTCGCCCCGCCGGCCAAGCCAGCCCTGAAGAATGCGTACGCCGACCGGATATATCGCGAACTGGTCGCCCGCTACGGCGCCCGCACCGTGCGCCGGCAGGGGCTGAACATCTTCATCCCCTACCGCGAGCGAAACGAAACCGCCGCCATCCACGCCGTGCGCAAGGGCGTGCTGGCCATCGAACAACGCCAGCTCTATCGCTTTCCCGTCCATCACGATGCGGCGGAATGGCCGGATCTGCTGGCGCGCTGGAAATCGCTGCGCGAACAACAGGGGAATGCGCCGCCGAACGACGACGAAATCATGCCGGCGCTGGTGGAATCCGTGGCCGGCAACGGAGACCTGATGGTCAACGACGGCCTGCGCCGGTGGCGCCTGTCCCGCCCGACATGGCAATGGGAGGCGTGGCCGGGCGCGGCGCTCTCGCCCCGGCAAAACGCCACGGAACATCCCGCGCCGAACCGCCCCCGCACCTGGATTCCGGGCGACGAGGTCTGGCTGCAGGGCGACGGCAAGGGCGGCGTGCGCCTCACCCAGCGCCCCTCGGTCGAAGCCGCGCTCTACGCCATCGACCTGGAACGCGGCACGGTGCTGGCCCAAGTGGGCGGATTCGACTACCAACCCGGCGGCTTCGATCGTGTCACGCAAGCCCGCCGGCAGCCGGGCAGCGCGTTCAAACCCTTCCTCTACGCCACGGCGATGGACACAGGCTTCACGCCGGCTTCCATCATCATCGACTCTCCGGTGGTGTTCGAAAACCTGAAGCAGGACGAGTTCTGGCGACCGGAAAACTACAAAAACCGCTTCGCCGGCGCAGTCACGCTCCGCAATGCGCTGGAACACTCGCGCAACCTGGCCTCCATCAAGCTGTTGCAGGATGTGGGCGTGGGGCGTTTTCGGCGGGCACTGGAATCCTACCAGTTCCAGCGCACGTTTCCGCCGCAGCTGGCGCTGGCACTGGGCGCGACCGAGGTCACCCTCAAGGAACTCACCGAATCCTATGCCGTCATCGCTTCCGGCGGCAAGCGCTGGCGCCCCGTCGCCGTGCAACAGGTGCAGGATCGCAACGGCCGCACCCTCCACCGCGCGGTCGCCGGCCACCGCTGCGCCATCTGCCATGCCAACCCGGTGCTGGCAGTCAATGCGTCCATGCAACCGGCCGAGCAAACCGTGGATCCTGTTAGCGCCTTTCTGGTCACCAACATGATGAAGGGCGTGATCCGGCACGGCACGGGCCGCCGTGCACGGGCGCTCGGGCGCCCCGCCGCCGGCAAGACCGGCACAACCAACAAGCAGGTGGACGCCTGGTTCATGGGCTTCACGCCGCAGGTGCTGACCGGCGTGTGGACCGGACGCGACACGCCCCTGAGCATGGGCCGGCATGAGACCGGCGCGCATGCGGCACTCCCCATCTGGCTTGCGGCCATGCGGGCCTTCCTTCGCGACCGGCCGGTGCGGGACTTCACTCCGCCCGATGGCGTGGAATGGGTGATGATCGACCCGAAGACCGGCAAATTGCCGGGACCGGGTACGAAACACCCGTTCCTGGAGGCGTTCCGCGCCGGCAGCGCCCCGCGCGAAGCCGACCTCGCTCCGGCGGACGACGCGCCCGCCAACGCGCCCGGAGCCGGCGCACCGGACTTCTATGAGTTGAATCCGTAACCGGGCCGCCGCGCGAATGCGACGTCAGTCGGCCGGCACAATGCGCCCCCGCCGCACGCCATACACGCGAAACGCCTTGCGTCCCACGCCGTGTTCATCGAAACGCACATGCCCGGTCAGCCCCGGGAAGCCCGCCTCGTCCTGCAATGCAACCACGAGATCACGGCCTTCCAGCCCGAGCCGGCCGGCCAACAGGGCCGCGATCAGCAGCGTGTCATGGCCGATGCCCGCCAGCTTTCCCGGCCGACCGTCGTCCCACAGGGCGCGCCATGTCGCCGAAAACCGCCGGGCACCCGACGTGTCCGCATTCGGGAAGGGCATGTCGGAAAACAGCGCCCGAAACAGATAGCGCCCGCGGTCGTCCAGCAGGTGCCCGTCCCGCCAGCGTGAGGTGCCGAACAGCGGCACGTCGCGCACATCCACATAAGCCAGTTGCCCCGCCAGCAGCGCCACCCGCCGCCCCGGCAGCGCCAGATACACGCCGTCGAAGTTCACCGGCATGCGAATCTCCAGATCCGGCATGGCGATGAACAGATCCAGCTCCTCATCCAGCATCGCCAGCAGTTCCGCATCGTCGGTTCGGCTTCGCATGTCTCGCAGCACACCGCGATAATCCACACCGCCGGACGGCAGACTCACACGATCGACCACCTCGCCACCCAAGGCGACAAAGGCGCGGGCAAAGGCGTCGGCCTCGCGCCGGGCCGACGGCGTATCGTCCTCCAGCACCACCATGCGGCGCACACCGTCCCGCCAGGCACGGCGAGCCATGAACTCCGCCTGCGCCGGCAGTCCCAGTGCATGCACGAACAGCGCCGGCGAGCGCGCCGCCAGCGTCTCATCGCCCGCCAGCGCCACCACCGGCACATCCGACCGCATCGCTGGCAGCAACGTCCGGGTGCAGGCCGTCAGCAACGGCCCCATCACCAGCCGCGCGCCGGCATCCACCACCCGCCGATACGCATCGGCACACCGGCCCGCGCCCGTATCCTCAATGTGCAACAGCACTTCATCGTCGCCCAGCTCGTCCATCGCCAGCCGCATGCCGCGCAGCGCCTCACGCCCGAAACGGGCATAGCGCCCCGAAAGCGGCAGCAACACACCGATGCGCGCTTGCCGCACTTCACCACCGGCCCATTCGGCCACCTGCCGCGCCTCGAGGCTGCCGGGAAAATCCGCCGCCAACCATCCGGCGAGCACCGCCACCGCCGCCTCGTCGCCGGTCATCAGGCGCAGCCGCGCCGCATGCAGCAGGAAACGCCGACCAACCTCGCCGGTCAACCGCCCTTCCTCGCGCAAGCGGGCGACCAGTCCGACCGGCGCGCGCGCGGCGGCCTCGCGCAACCATGCGCGGCGCTGCCCGGTCGCAAAAAAGGAACGCCCGGCCAAGCCGAGAAACCAGCGCACGGCGGCCTCATCCTCCAACCGGCGCGCCGCAACCGAACCGAGCGAGGCCGCATGATCGGCCACCTCGCGTGTCAGCTTCGGATGCGCCAGCGCCGCCCGCGCCTCGCGCAGCACGGTGGCGGCATCCTGTCGCACCTCGGCTTGCTGCGCCCGCCACAGGTGCAGATAGGGAACCAATGGATGATCGGGATAGGCCTTCAGCAGCGCATCCGCCTCGGCGGACGCGCGCGGCTGGCCGGTGAGCAACATCAACTGCACACGCCGGAATCGCGCCTCCACCGCCAGTTCCGGCCCGGCCTCGGCGGCCAGCCGGGTCAGCCCCTCCATCGCGGCCGGCACATTGCCGTCTTCCAGCGCCAGCCGCACCAGCGCACCCACCTCCGGCGACATGCGGGGCGCAGGCGCCAGCGCCGGAGCGACAACCGCCGGCGGCTTGACGCCGGCGGGTGCGGCGGGTTTCTTCGGGCCGCAGCCCGCAACCAGCAACGCAAGGACCAACCCCGCCGCCATTGCGACCGGAGGCCGCACACGATAACGTCGCCTGAACATGAACGCGCAGCCTAATGACAAGCCCGCAAGCGGCCAACTGTTCGTTGTCGCCACGCCCATCGGTCATCTGGACGACATCAGTCTTCGCGCCATCCGCACACTCCGCGAGGCCGACCTGATCGCCGCCGAAGACACCCGCACCAGCCGCAAGCTGTGCCAGCACCACGGCATTGCCACGCCGATGATCGCCCTGCACGCGCACAACGAGGCGCGAACAACGGCCCGCCTGCTGGCCCGACTGGAAGCCGGACAACGCATCGCGCTGATTTCGGACGCCGGCACGCCCTTAGTGAGCGATCCCGGCTTTCCGCTGGTGCGCGAGGCCCGGCGGCGCGGCATTCCCGTCACGCCGATACCGGGCCCGTCCAGCCCCGTCGCGGCGCTCTCGGCCAGTGGCCTGCCGGCCGAACGATTCGTGTTTCAGGGCTTCCTGCCACGCTCGGGTCGGGCACGGGCCGAACGCCTGGCCGAAATCGCCGCCTCAAGGGTCACGCAGATCCTGCTCGAATCGCCACGACGGCTGACACGCACGCTGGACGATCTGGCCCACGTGTGCGGCGCGAATCGGGAAGCGTGCCTGGCAAGGGAAATCACCAAGCTGCATGAAACCTTCATCACCGGCACGCTGGACGATATCCGGCACCGGGTGGAAAACGGCGTGCGCGGGGAGATCGTGTTGCTCGTTGCGCCCGGGCCCGCGCAGGCAACGCCGATGGATGACACGGCCATCCTGCAACGCCTGGCAGCGCCGGACATCACCGCGCTGCCACCCGGCGCGCGCGCCCGGCGGGTGGCCGACGAACTGGGCGTGCCGCGCGACCGCGTCTATGCCCTGCTGTCGCGGGGACGAAAACGGTGAGCACAGCCACCGGCCGCAAGGCCGAGGAGCGGGCGGCGCGGTTTCTCTCCCGTCGCGGCTGGCAGATCCTCGATCGCAACGCTCGCGGCGGACGCGGCGAGTTGGATATCGTGGCCTGCAAGGATGGCGTTCTGGCGTTCATCGAGGTCAAGCGTCGCGACCGGCGCGAGGATGCCATTCTGGCCGTGCATGCGGACAAACAGGCCCGCTGGCGCTCGGCCGCCGCGGCTTGGCTGGCGCGGCATCCGAATTACTCCGGCCTGTCGTGCCGTTATGATCTCGTGCTGGTTCACCCGGGGCGTTTCCGCGACCGCGTGGAGCATCTGACCGACGTATTCCGATGAGCCGGCCATTGTGAAACCCCGCTCCAGCCGACAGGATACGGCCATGCACGAATCACCGGACGACATCATCCGCCAGGCCCTTGAGGATGGCATCGAACTGCGCCGGCGATGCCATTCGGAACTGGCCGGACCGCTGGCGCGCGCAGCCCGGCTGATGATCGACACATTGAAGACGGGCGGCAAGATTCTGGCTTGCGGCAATGGAGGTTCGGCAGCCGACGCCCAGCATTTCGCGGCCGAGCTCGTCAACCGCTTCGAGGTCGAACGCCGGGGGTTGGCCGCTGTTGCGCTGACACACGACGCCTCGGTCATCACCAGCATCGCCAACGACATGAGCTTCGACGACGTGTTCGCGCGCCAGGTGGAAGCGCTGGGCCGGCCCGGCGACATGCTGCTCGCCATTTCCACCAGCGGCGCCTCGACCAACGTGCTGCGGGCCGTGGAGGCAGCCGGCCGGCACGGCATGCGCGTGGTGGCGCTCACCGGACGCGATGGCGGCCGCCTTGCCGCATCGCCCGAGGTGACGGTTTCGCTGAACATCCCGCACGCCTCCACGCCGCGCATCCAGGAAATGCATATCACCTGCCTGCACATCCTGTGCCGCCTGATTGATCGGGACTTCGACGAGGAGGGTCGTCCATGAACCTGAAACCGCTGCCGTTCAACCGGCTGAAGACCACGCCGCTCGCGAAACGCCGCACCGACGCCGAGGACGCCGACTTCGGCTCGCCGTTCCTCGCCGGCGGCGCGTTTGGCGACTTTCTGTGTTCGCTGCCCGGCATCGGCGCGGCACGGGACCTGGTGGAGCTGCGCGACGCCATCGTGTCCGCCCATCGGCGCGGCCGGGGCATGCTGCTGGCCTGCGGCGGCCATGTGATGGACGCCGGACTCTCGCCGCTCATCGTGCGCATGATGGAAGAGCGCATCATCACCGGTGTGGCCCTGACCGGCGCCGCCTTGTTGCAGGATGTCGAGATCGCGCTCTCCGGCCATACGCTGACCTCGTATGAGCGCGACGCCGAAGGCGATTACCGTGTGACCGAGGAAACCACCGGACTCATCAACGAAGCCGTCAATTTCGGGGCCATCGAAGGCTGGGGCATCGGCCGGAGCGTCGGCGAGAAACTCATGGACAAAGAGCCCGAGCACCTCGACCGCAGCGTTGTCGCCACCGCCGCGCGGCACAGCATTCCGCTCACTGTTCACCCCGCCATCGGCGCGGACGCCTTCAACCTGCACCCGGCCACGCATGGCGAATCGCTGGGGGCCGCGGGGCTGATGGATTTCCGGCTGCTGGCCGCGATGCTGGCCGCGGTCCGCGACGGCGTCGTGATGGTGGCGGCCTCGACCATGCTGTCGCGTGTGCTCATCCAGGCCGCGGACGCCGCGCGCAACCTGGGCCGCGGCGTGGAAAATCTCACCTGCGCCCTCGTGGACCCGGCCGCCAGCGCCACCGCCGTGGCCGACATGGCCGATCGCCTGTCCCAGCCCGGCGGGCGCGGCATCTGGCTGCCCGCGCCGGATGAGCTCGCGTTGCCGTTGTTGTTCGCGGCAGTGCAGGATGCCATGAGCGACCTCCATGAATGAGCCGCTCGATCCGCAACACTGGAACCAGCGGGAGCGCAAGCCCCCCGTCATGCAGTATCTGCTGCTGGCACTGGCCTGCGCCGCGCTGGCATGGATTCTGGCCAACTGACCCGAAAATTGACCTGCCAGACCGGGAGGAATGGACATGACCCTTGATTGCCGCATCGGAACAGGCATCAAAACGCTGGCCCTGCTGGCGGCGACCGTGGCCGGCGCCAGCGCGCTGACAGGCTGCCTGGCCACCACCATCGTGGCCGGTGCCGGCGCAGCCGCGAGCGTGGCCCACGACGAGCGGTCGCTGGGCTCGCGTATCGACGACGCAACCATCGCCGCCAAAATCGACGCGCGCCTGATCGCGGAAAAAGACCTCCCCTCGCGCTGGATCAGCGCCGAGGTCATCGAAGGCAACGTGCTGCTGACAGGATTTCTGCCACGGCAGGATCAAATCGACCGCGCCATCCAGATCTGCCGCGACACCCGCGGGGTGAAATCGGTCCGCTCGGAAATCCGGCTCGGAGCGCCCAAGGCCAAGAGCCTGATCGCGGACACGACCATCACCGCCAACGTCAAGCGCAAGCTGTTTGAGGACAAGGAAGTGTCCGGCTTCACCGTGCATGTGGAAACCGTGGACGGCAAGGTGTATCTGCAAGGTGTCGTCAGCAACGCCCTGCAACGCCAGCGCGCGGCCACGCTGGCGCGCTCGGTGGACGGCGTCACCAGCGTGGTGAACCTGCTGCGCGTGCGATGAACGCCGCATGGACGCCGTTGCCGGGCGCGATGGAGCGCGTGCGGGCATGGCGCGGGCAAAAGCGGCGCATCGTGTTCACCAATGGCTGTTTCGACCTGCTGCATCCCGGCCATGTGGATTATCTGGAACGCGCCCGGGCACTGGGCGACGCACTGATCGTCGGACTGAACGACGACGATTCCGTCCGCCGTCTGAAGGGCGACGCCCGGCCCGTCAACCCGCTGCCCGATCGTGCCCGAATGCTGGCCGCGTTGCGCTGCGTGGACATGGTGACCTCCTTTTCGGAAGACACGCCGCTTACGCTCATCCGCGCATTGCGCCCGGACGTGCTGGTCAAGGGCGGCGACTATGCGCCGGAACACATCGTCGGCGCGGACGACATGCGTGCACGGGGGGGCGAAGTGGTGGTCATGCCCTATCTTCCGGGTTATTCGACCACGGCGCTCATTGAGCGCATCCGCCGGCTTCACCCATGATGCGATCGTTACGCATTGTCGCCGATGCGCACATCGAGGGCGTGGAATCGGCCTTTTCACGCCTTCCGGGGCAGGATGTGACGCTGCGCGTGCTGGAGGCCAACGCCATCACGCCCGAATCCGTGCGCGATGCCGATGCGCTGATCGTGCGTTCTTCCACCCGCGTGGACGCCGGCTTGCTGCGCGATTCCCGTGTCCGGTTTGTCGCCACGGCCACGGTCGGCGATGACCATCTGGACACGGCATGGCTGGCTTCGCGCGGCATTGCGTTCGCCAATGCCGCCGGCAGTTCCACCGAATCCGTGGTGGAATACATGGTCGCGGCCCTGCTGTTTCTGCACGACCAAGGCCTCATTGACATCCCCCGCATCGTCATCGGCGTGATCGGCGCGGGTCGCATCGGAGCCCGGGTGGCGCGCGTGTGCAAGGATTGGGGTATGCGCGTGCTGGTGAACGACCCGCCCCGTGCGCGGCGCGAGGGCGATACGGGATTCTCGCCACTGGATGCCCTGCTGGAGGAAGCCGATGTGCTGGCCCTGCATACGCCATTGACGCTCGCGGGCGCGGATGCGACCTGGCATCTGCTGGGCGTCAAACAGCTGAACACCTTTCGCGGCTGCGGCGTCATCAATGCCGCTCGCGGCGCATGCGTGGACAACGAAGCCCTGCTGGCCTGGCTGAACACCGACTGCCGCCGCTTCGCTGTTCTCGACTGCTGGGAACGGGAACCCGCGCCATCGCGCGAACTGGCGGCGTCGAGGCAGGTGACGCTGGGCACGCCGCACATCGCCGGCCACTCGCTGGACGGCAAGGCGAACAACACATGGTTCGCCCTTCGCGCATTGTGCCGCTGGTTGGGCGTCGAACCGGCATGGACACCCGCCGCGCATCTGCCGCCCGATCCTGCCCCGGCCGCACTCACGCTTTCCGGCGATGCCTGGCGCGACATGGCTGCCGCTGCGCGCTTGCTCTACGACATCGGCGCCGACCACAACACCATGCGCGGCTGGCTGGATCTGCCCCCGTCGGAATACGGGCGCGCCTTCAGCCAGTTCCGCCGCCACTACCCGGTGCGGCGAGGCTGGCGTCACTTGCCGCTTCGCGCACATCCGGCCGATGCGCGTTTCAGCCGTCTGGCGCGCGCGGCCGGCATGCGGTTGGCGTAGCATGGGCGACATGAACAACGCGCCAGACCACGACGGCCGGCTGGTCTGGATGGACCTGGAAATGACCGGACTGAACCCGGACACCGACACCATCCTCGAAATCGCCACCATCATCACCGACAAGAATCTGAACATCCTCGCCGAAGGCCCCAACCTGGTGATCCATCACACGCCAGAGGCCCTGGCGCGCATGGATGAATGGTGCCGCAAGCATCATGGCGACTCCGGGCTGACCCGGCGCGCACTCACCTCCAGCCTGACGCTCGCCCAGGCCGAAGAGGCAACACTGGCATTCATTCGTCAACATGTGAGCGAGCGTCAATCGCCATTGTGCGGCAACTCGATTCATCAGGACAGGCGCTTTCTGGCGCGCCACATGCCCGCCATCGACGCCTGGCTGCACTACCGGATGATCGATGTCAGCACCATCAAGGAACTGGTGCGTCGCTGGTACCCGCGCGTGCGCATCCCCCAAAAGCGGGGGGGGCACCGGGCGCTGGCCGACATCCGCGAATCCATCGCCGAGCTGCGGTACTACCGGCGGCATGTGTTCATCCCCGCCGATGAAGGTGAAACGTGACAGGCATCACATGCCTGCCCGGAATGGTCACGCACGATTTCACTTCATCCTGTTTCACACTTGCTGCCCGAGGGGATTGCCATGCGTCATCCAAACCTGAACATCCCGTCCGCCGTGCTGGCCGCACTCTTGTTTGGCGCCGTGCCTCCGGACACCCGCGCCGCCACCCTGGAAGAGGTGAAACAAGTCATCGCGAACGCCGGGCAATTGCGCGCCGCTGAATTCGCGCCCGAACACCTGGCCGATGCGCGCCAGGCGCTGAAAGACGCCGAGGACATGCTGCGCAACGGCAACGCCGCCAACGATGTCCGCCGCAAGCTGGATGAAGCCGAAACCGCGGCACGCGAAGCAGCCCAAATCGCACAGGCGTTCAGCCAGCGCTTCCACGACCTGGTCGAGGCGCGCGACCGCATGCAAATGGCGGACAGCAAGAAATTCCGCGCCGATCTGGCCAAACGCGCCGAGGATGATTTCGCCCGGGTGGTCGATGCCTTCGAAAACGGACATGAACGCAAGGCTAAAGGCGCGGCCAAGATGGCGCGCAACACCATCCACGCGGCCGAGGTTGTAGCCGCGCGCGAACAGATCGCCAAGCCGCTGGCCCGCGCCATTTCCGGCGCACGCAAGCTCGATGCCCGCCGCTACGCGCCCAAGGCCATGACAGCGGCTGCCAAATCGCTCCGGCTGGTGGAACGCATCATCCGCGAAACCCCCAATGAACAGACACGTGCATGGTCCATCGCCCGAAGCGGTCAGATTCAGGCCAAACGCGCCGCCCGCATCGCCGCCTTCGGCAAGGCATTCAGCAAGGATCCGGCCGCCATCGAGGCTTGGGTGACGGCGCAGGACAACCGCATGCGGATGCTGGGCGAGGTGCTCGGGGTGGAACTGAACCGCGGCCAGACACCGGAAGAGCAGCTGACATTGCTCCGGCAAGCGGCGCAGGACATGCGCCAGAGCCACAAAGCCCAATTGAACGACACCGAAAAAACCATCCGGGAACTCTCGGAAAAACTGTCGAAATACGAGGCTCAATACAAAAGCGACCTGGCGGCGCTGGGCGAGATGCGCCGCAAGCTTCAGATCAGGCGCGATGCCGAGGCCAAGATCAAGCGGTTGACCCGACTGTTCGAACCCAACGCGGTGGACATCCTGCTCACGCCCGATGCGGATGTCATCCTGCGAGTGAAATCGCTGAACTTCCGCAGCGGCAGCGCGGTGATTCCTCCCGCCGGCTATCCGGTGCTGGATCATGTGCTGGAGTCCATCGCCCTGTTCAAGGGGCGCAACATCCGCATCGAGGGACATACCGACTCCATCGGCGGCAGCGCCTACAATCAGGAACTCTCCGAGCGTCGCGCGCAAGCGGTGCGCGATTATATCCGCTCGCGCCTGAATCAATCGAATATCGATATCGACGCTGTCGGCTTTGGCGAAAACAAACCCATCGCCAACAACGAAACGGTCGAGGGCCGGGCGCGCAACCGCCGCATCGACATCGTGCTGCTGGCGCCCCGAAACTGAGCATCCTCCGACTGGAAGCGCGAAGCGTTTTGCGCTATACAGAGGATGAGGGCCACAACATGTCATTGGAGGTGCATTGATGTTCCTGAAGGATTCGCAGACCGGTGATCTGGTGGAAGTGCTCGACCCGAAAGAAATGTTCAACCCGGCCTCTCCCACGATGAAGGTTCGATATCAGGCGGGAGAAGACTTGGGCGACCCGGTGGTGGTGGACAAGACGCAACTGGAATTCCCGTCCGGCGAACCGCTGCCCAGATGCTGGGTGGACATGCACTACCGCGTCCGCTTCTGAAACCGCATGCACGCGCCCGCGTGTCGTGTCGCGCGCATGGCGCGCGGCATGCCTCCCGCGGCAAAACTCCTTGCATCCTCCCCGCTTTGACAGAATAATCCGCCCCTCTTCGCAACACCGCGCATGGCCAGGTAGCTCAGTTGGTAGAGCAGAGGACTGAAAATCCTCGTGTCGGCGGTTCGATTCCGTCCCTGGCCACCAGATAAAACATAACAAAATCAATGGGTTGTGGGACTTCCCGCAGCCCCTTTTCTTTTGCCCACCCCGCGCTTGTCACCCATTTATCACCCGCGCCACCGCGAACCACGCCGAATCGCCCCGTTCCACCGCGCGGCAAAATGCTTGACATGCCCGGCATAACGCCGTTCAGAACAATGTCAAGAAAATCCAATAAAATCGAGCGCTTAGAGTTGACCCTTTTCCATCCGGGACGCCTGTATAAACTGAACCTGAATACAGCAGAACTCATCTATTCTGTTTTGAATATAGAATGAAAAGGTTCTATATTTACAATAGCCTTTTATTATTCTATATTGACGGCCGAGGTGCGGTCATGGAATACGACATTGCAATTGCCCAACAGCTTTCATCATTGCTGAAGAGCCTGCGAAAAAAGTCCGGCCTGACCCAGCAGGAGCTGGGACTAAGGCTCGGTGTATCGCAGCGCAGGGTGGCCGCCATCGAGGCGCACCCGGAGCGCGCGCGCTTTGAGCGCATTCTGCAAATCCTGTCCGAACTGGATGCGGATCTGGTTGTCCGGGAACGAAACGGGAAACCGGCGAAAAACCATCCGGACGATGGTGAATCATGGTAGGCCCGGCGCGCAGGCGCTCGAAAGGCCGGCGGGCACTGAACATCTGGATCAACGGCCAACTGGCCGGCACCTGGCGCGCACATAAAAACCGGCCGCAAGAATTCCAGTATGCCGATGCATGGCTGCGCTCGCCGCATGGCCGCATGCTGTCGCTATCCATGCCGTTCCGGCCCGGAAACCTGCCCTACAGAGGCGATGTGGTTGAGCACTTCTTCGACAACCTGCTGCCGGACAGCAGCGAGATCCGACGCCGTATCCAACAGAGTTTCGGCATCAGGGGCGCATCACCATTCGATCTGCTTGCTGAAATCGGTCGGGACTGTGTCGGCGCCATCCAATTGTTGCCGGAGGATGAAGAGCCTGCCGGATGGAACCGGATCGAGGCGCGACCGCTTACCGATCTGGAAGTGGAACAGCATCTGAAGGCGGCAGTCAGCACGGCATTACCCGGTGAAGCGCGGGAAGAATTCCGGATTTCCATTGCCGGCGCGCAGGAGAAAACGGCGCTCTTGTGGCACAACGAGCAATGGCATGCGCCTGTCGGCGCCACCCCGACAACCCATATCATGAAGCTGCCGCTGGGCCTGGTCGGGCATATGCGGGCGGACATGAGCACATCCATTGAGAACGAATGGCTCTGCTCCAGGATCATGGCGGCCTACGGCATCGAAACGGCCCATTGCGACATGGCGCGATTCGGAGAGACCAGGGCGCTGGTGGTGCGGCGGTTCGATCGCAAGCTGTCCGCCAGGGGCGACTACTGGCTGCGGCTGCCGCAGGAAGACATGTGTCAGGCCCTGGGCATGCCCCCTTCATTGAAATATGAGAGCGACGGCGGGCCGGGTATGGCCGACGTTCTTGAACTGCTGCGCGGATCCGGCAGGGCGGAAGCGGATCGCAGGAACTTCTACAAGGCCCGGATCCTGTTCTGGATGCTCGCGGCCACGGATGGGCATGCCAAGAACTTCAGCATCTTCCTTGAAGCCGGCAACACATACCGCATGACGCCGCTGTATGATCTGCTCTCGGTCTGGCCAATCATAGGTGATAAAGCCAATAACTTAAGCTGGCACGACGCCCGGCTGGCGATGGCGTTCCGGTCAAGAAACGCACATTACAGGCTGAGCGAAATTCAGCCCCGGCATTTTTTCAGCGCCGCAAGCAGGCTGGGCCTTGCCGGCGAAGTGGATTCCATCATTGAAGAAATCCTGGCTGCGACGCCAAAGGTGATCGACCGTGTGAGCGCGATGCTGCCGACAGGCTTTCCGCAGCGGGTGGCGGATTCGATTTTTGCCGGATTGAAAGAATCGGCAGACAAGATTCAGAGGCATCTTAGTCAGTAAAGTCTCCACTCACGCAAAGCACCACTGCCGCATGGTTGGTGCGGGGATGTGCCATCTTCGGTGCAAACACCGCAACTTTGCAAATTCGCCACCTGGAGGCCAATATTCACTCATTCGTCCACGGATATTGCCGCCTTTCATTTCCGCACCTCAAGCGGCCGGGAGGTGGACATCGTGCCGGAGGGGCCAGGGCAGACCATAGGCGGTATCGAAATCAAGGCATCG
>CAYVBG010000020.1:0-7197 GCA_964449205.1 uncultured Zetaproteobacteria bacterium
GAGCGCTATTCGCGCCATATCATCCTGCCCGAGGTCGGCGCCGAGGGGCAGTCGAAGCTGCTGGAATCGAAGGTGTTCATGATCGGCGCGGGCGGATTGGGCAGCCCGGTGGCGCTGTATCTGGCCGCCGCCGGCGTGGGCACGATCGGCATCGCCGATGCCGATGTCGTGGACATGTCCAATCTTCAGCGCCAGATCATCCACAATCAGGATCGGGTCGGGATGCCGAAGGTGGAGAGCGCGCGCGAATCCATTCAGGCCCTGAATCCGGATGTCACCGTGCGCACCTACAACCATTTCGTCACCGCCGAAAACATCCGCGAAATCATCCGCGATTACGATCTGGTGATCGACGGCTGCGACAACTTCCCGACCCGCTTTCTGGTCAACGACGCCTGCTTTTTCGAGAAGAAGCCGCTGGTGTCCGGCGCGATGTTTCGTTTCGAGGGGCAGGTGGCGACCTTCAAGCCGCATGCGGACAAGGAAGGCCCCTGCTACCGTTGCCTGTATCCCGAGCCGCCGCCGGCCGGGCTGGTGCCGAGCTGCTCGGAGGCGGGCATTCTGGGCGCGCTGGCCGGCGCGGTCGGCACGGTGCAGGCGGTGGAGGCGCTCAAGGAGCTGCTTGGCATCGGCGAGTCGCTTTCGGGCCGGCTGATGACCTTCGATGCGTTGCGCATGGAATGGAAGAAATTGCGCCTGCGCAAGGATCCGGGCTGCCCGCTGTGCGGGGAGAACCCCTCCATCACCGAGCTGGTGACCTACGAGCAGTCCTGCGAGTTGCAGGCCGCGCGTTGAGTGTCCGGGGAGGCATGATGAGCGAGTTTCGTTTCGCCGAAACCGGCGATGTCGAGGCGTTCGAGCAGGGGCTGAAGGCCTTTCTCGAAGGCCGGATGAGCGAGGAGCGGTTCACGCCGTTCCGCCTGCAGATGGGCATCTACGGCCAGCGGCAGGAGGGCGTGCAGATGGTGCGCATCAAGCTGCCGGGCGGCGTGGTGACGCCCGATCAGCTCGATGTGATCGCCGGCTGTGTCGAGGATTTCGCCGGCGCGATGCCGACGGATGGCACCTTGTCCGCGCCGCCGGCGCGGCTGGCGCATGTCACCACGCGGCAGGATATTCAGGTGAACTTCGTGAAGCTGGCCGATGTGCCGGCCTTTCTGCGCCGGCTGGATGCGGCGGGGCTCACCACCCGCGAGGCCTGCGGCAACACCGTGCGCAATGTCACGAGCTGCTTCCTGGCCGGGCGCTGTCCCGCCGAGCGCGTGGATGTGAGCGTTCATGCGCGGCGGTTCGCCGAGTATTTCCTGCGGCATCCGCTGGCGCAGCAGTTTCCGCGCAAGTTCAAGGTGAACTTCTCGGGTTGCGGCGCGGATTGCGGGCTTTCGGGCATGCACGACATCGGCTTCATCGCCACGGTGCGGGATGGCGAGCCGGGCTTCGAGGTCTGGGCCGCGGGCGGATTGTCCACCCAGCCGATGCCGGCCATCCGTGTTGAGGCGTTCGTGCCGGAAGCGGAGATGCTTCTGGTCGGCGAGGCCTTGATGCGGATGCATTTCAAGTATTCCGACCGCAAGCGGCGCGCCCGCGCGCGGCTGAAATATGTCGCGCAGAAGCTGGGTGAGGAAGGATTCATCGAGGAATACCGCCGGCAGAAGGCGGCGGTGGCCAAGGTGCATGCCGACGATGCGCCGGTGCGCAAGACGCATGGGGTGCGCTGGCGCGAGCCGGAGGTGGATGCGCCGCCAGTCTCGCCCGAGGGCGTGCTGGCGCAGCGGGACGGACGCCATGCGCTGGCGATTCACCTGTTTCGCGGCGACATGACGCCGGCGCAATGCCGCGGGGTGGCGGCGGCGGCGCGCGCGGCGGGCGCACAGGACTTGCGCGTGACCGCCGAGCAGGGTGTGTTGATCACCGATGTGTCGGAGGATGCATTGCCGGAGGCGCGGCGCATCCTGGAGGAAGCCGGCCTGAACACGGCCCGCGCGCGCGGCATCGCCGATGTCGTGGCCTGCCCGGGCACGGAGACCTGCCGGCTGGGCATCACCGCCTCGCGCGGACTGGCCGAGGCGATCCGCCCCCTGGCTGTGGCGCGGGCCGACGATCCGGCGCTGGCCGGCGTCGCCATCAAGATTTCCGGCTGCCAGCATTCCTGCGGGCGGCATCATGTGGCCGATCTGGGCTTTCACGGGCTGGCGAAGAAAATCGCCGGCCAGCCGGTGCCGCATTACCAGCTCCATATCGGCGGATCGGGGCGCGCGGGCGAGCATTTCGCGTTTGCGACCGATCCGGTGCCGGCGCGCCATGCGCCGGAGGCCGGCATGGCCGTGCTGGATGCGTGGAAGGCGCAGCGAAAGGCAGGCGAAAGCCTGCACGACTGGGCCGCGCGCGTGGGCCGCGAGGCGATCAACGCCTTGCTGGCGCCGTTCGGGGCGGTCGAGGGCGAGGTGGATGGCCTGTTGTATGACTGGAGCGAGAACGAGGCGTTCTCGACCAAGGGCAACAAAAAGGGCGAATGCGCCGGCGCGGTGCTTTCGATGACCGATGCGCTGCTTTCCGAGGCGGAATACGAGATGCGGCTGGCGCGCGCGCATCTGGACGCGATGTTCTGGCCCGAGGCCGCAGCCTCGCTGCGGCGCTCGGCGATGGCGGCGGCGCGGGCGTTTCTGGTGCCGCATGGCGAGGCGCCGGAGCAGGACGACGAGGTGTTCGGCCTGCTGGCCGGTCTGTGCCGCGACGATGCGCCGGTGTTCGAGGGCTTTCAGCGGGTGCAGGGTGCGCTGCTGGGTATCGATATCGCCGATCCGGCGCCGGGCGTGCTGAAGCTGCGCGACGCCCTGGCCGACTGGCTCGATCTGGCCGCGCGCCGCTTCGCGCCGGTGCCGGCGGAGGATGCGCCGGCTGCGCCCGCCGCGACCGATGCCGCGCCGGCGGCGGACGATGCGGATACGCCGCTGCTCGATCTCACCGGCGTGGCCTGCCCGATGAACTTCGTGAAGACGAAGATTCGCCTGTCGGCGATGCCGGTGGGCGCGCGGCTGGATGTGATTCTGGACGATGGCGCGCCGATCGCGAATGTGCCGCTGTCGCTGGAGGAACAGGGCCAGAAGGTGTTGGAGAAGCGCCATCTGCCGGATGGCCGCTGGCGGATTCGGGTGGAGAAGGCCGGGCCGATTTGAGGCCCGGTGTGATGACGCGATGAGCGGACGGGAACGGGACTGCACCGACCTGCATCCGTTCGCCAATCCGGGGCGGACGAAACTGGCGCTGGTCAGCCGGGGCGTGGCCCTGCCGGATGGATTGCCGGAGGCCTCGCGCTTCATCGCGCAGGCGAACGCGATCGAATCGGTGATCGATCTGCGCCTGCCGGGCGGGCAGTTCGTCACCGCGCCGGTGGGGCTGCCGTTCACCGAGCAGAGCGGCTTCGCGCTGCGGGTGCAGGGCGGCGAGGCGTGGCTGGAATGCGGCGGCGAGCGGCAGCGGGTGTCGCTGATCGAAGCGCCGCGCTTCTACCGCAAGACGACGCGCAGCGGTGCGCGCATGGGCAGTTTCGCCGCGCTGCACGACCGGCTGCTGATGCTGCATCCGTGGCTGGGCTGCGGCTTTTTCGCGGGCGCGGACGGCGGGGGCGGCCTCGCATGCCGCTACTGCCAGTATGATTCGATGCTGAACGCCGATGCGCCGCCGCTGCGCGATCCGCTGGAGCTGGTCGAGGTCGTGCGGGCGGCGCTGGCCGAGCGCGAGGTGGACACGGTCTATCTCTACAACGGCTTCTCGCCGGGGCCGGATGGCGGCCTGTCGCGCCTTGTGCCGGTGATTGCGCTGTTGCGCAAGCATCTGGGTGCGCGCCAAATCGCGTTGGAGACGGTTGCGCCCGCCGATGTGACGGTGATCGACGAGCTGTATGCGGCGGGGCTGGATGTGTTCGTCTGCAACCTGGAGGTGGCGGACGAAGCCCGCTTCGCCGAACTCTGCCCCGGCAAGCAGGCGCATGGCGGGCAGGCGGCGGTGTGGCGGGCGCTGGATCGCGCCCGGCGGGTGTTCCGGGCGGGATCGGTGGTGTCGCATCTGATCGTCGGCCTGGAGCCGCTGGAATCGACGATCGCCGGCATGAAGGCCCTGATCGGCAAGGGGGTGGTGCCGCTCCTGGTGCCGTTCCGGCCCTTGCCGGGAACGCCGCTGGCCGATCATCCGCTGCCGGAGCTGGACGATGTCGAGCAGGCGCTTCTGGTGCAGTATGAACTGCTGGCCGAAAGCGGCCTGCCGACCCGCCGGTTGCGCGACATGGGCCGGGTGCTGACGCCGATGGAAAGCCGCGCGCTGATCGGCGCGGAGACGACGCTGGCCGAGCGCATGGCCGATCACCCGCTGGGGCGGCGCTTGCACGGTTGGGCGGATGGTTTTCGCCGCGCGTTGCGCCGCCGGCAGGGCGGCGACGGCGGGCCGCGGCTGGACGATCGCCCGATGCTGCGCCTCTTGGGCGAGCGCGCTGCGCCGTTTGCGGCCTTGGGTCTGCTGCTTGCGGCATTCGCGGGGCTGGCGCAGGCCGCGCCGCCGGCGGGGCTGGATGCGCGGGGCTGGCAGGCGCTGTTGGTGTTCGGGCTGTGCTTGGCGCTGTGGGTCACGCAGTTGCTGCCGCTGCCGGTGACTTCGATCCTCGGCCTGTCGTTGCTGCCGGCGTTGGGGGTGATGCCGGTGGACGAAGCGTATGCGATGTTCGGCAATCCGGCGGTGTTCTTCATCCTGGGCGCGTTTGTGTTGGCGGCGGGGGTGATGCGCACCGGGCTGGCCGAGCATGTGGCGCTGTGGACCCTGGCTCGCGCGGGCGACAGCGCCCGGCGGTTGTTGCTCAGCGTGCTGCTGCTGCCGGCCGCCCTGGCCTGCGTGATGCCGGAGCATGCGGTGGTCGCGGCCCTGCTGCCGCTGGTGCTGGCGGTGGTCGGCGGCCTGCGGCTGGCGCGCGGCGATCGCTTTGCGACGGCGCTGTTTCTGGCGCTGGCCTGGGGCGCGGTGATCGGCGGCGTGACGACGCTGTTGGGCGGCGCGCGCGGGCCGCTGGCGCTGGCCATCGTCGGCCAGAGCGCGGGCGTGTCGTTCGGGTTCATGGACTGGACGCGCGCGGCGCTGCCGATCGTGCTGCCGATGCTGGCGGTGGCGGCGGGGATGGTGCTGCGCATCAGCGGCTGGCGCGAGGTGGACATGCGCGGCGCGCGGGCGCGGATCGAGGCGCGGCGGCTGGAACTTGGGCGGCTGGATTGGCGGGGCCGGATGATGGCGGCGCTGATGCTGGCGACGGTGACGGCCTGGGTGCTGGCCGGCGAGGCGCTCGATCTGGCGGCGATTTCATTGCTGGCCGTGGTGGCGATGTTCGCGTTGCGCATTGCGCGCTGGAGCGATGTGCAGGCGCATGTGGATTGGGGCGTGATCCTGATGTATGGCGGCGCGATTGCGGTGGCGCGCGCGCTGGAGGCCAGCGGCGCGGCGGCCTGGCTGGCGGCGGCGTTCTGGCCGGACGGGCTCTCGCCTTGGGGCGCGCTGATGCTGATGGCGCTGGTCACGATGTTGCTCACCGAGTCGGTCAGCAACTCGGCGGCGGTGGCCATCATGCTGCCGATGGCGCTGCCGATGGCCGGGGCGGCGGGGCTTTCGCCGGTTATGGTGGCCATTGGCGTGGGCATTGTGTCGGGCTTTGCGTTCATGCTGCCGATGGGCACGCCGGCGAACGCGATGGTGTTGGGCGCGGGCTTCGTGCGGGCTGCGCAAATGGCGCGATACGGGTTGGCACTGATGCTGGCGGCCTTGCTGGCCTTCGGCCTGGTCAGCCGCTGGCTGTGGCTGCCGGCCGGCTGAAACGAGAACGGGAGAGTGCGTTGGACGACAGGATTCGATACAGTGTGAACCTGCTCAGGCAGGCGGTGGAGGCGCACGGCGAGGGTTTGGTGTATCCGTGCAGCTTCGGCATGGAAGGCACGGTGCTGATCGATCTGATCTGCCGCAACGGGCTGGAGATTCCGGTTGTCACATTGGACACCGGCCGCCTGCCGCAGGCGACTTATGATGTGATCGAGGCGGTCGAGGCGCACTACGGCATCCGCGTGGGCATCGTGTTCCCCGATTGCCGCGAGGTGGAGGCGATGGTGCGCGAGCATGGGGTGAATTTGTTCCGCCGCTCGCCGGAGCTGCGCAAGCACTGCTGCGAGATTCGCAAGGTGCGGCCCCTGGCGCGCGCGCTGGCCGGCAAGAGCGCCTGGATCACCGGCCGGCGGCGGGCGCAGTCGGCCAATCGCGCCGGGCTTGCGCCGGTCGAGGACGATCCGGTCTATGGATTGAAGAAATACAATCCGCTGCTGGACTGGAGCGACGCCGATGTGTGGGACTACATCCGCGCGCGGCAGATTCCCTACAACCGGCTGCTCGATCAGCACTATGTGTCCATCGGCTGCGAGTGCTGCACCCGGCCTGTCACCGTGGGCGAGGATCCGCGCGCCGGGCGCTGGTGGTGGGAGAACGAGGAAACGCTGGCCGAGTGCGGCCTGCATGTGACATCCATCGCCGGCCGCATCGGCGAGGGCGAGAAGGGAGACGGCATATGACGGATGCGATTCCGAACGACAAGAAGGACATCTCCATCGTCTGCTTCAGCGGCGATTTCGACAAGATGGTGGCGGCGTTCACCATCGCCACGGGGGCGGCGGCGACCAATCGCAAGGTGACGATGTTCTTCACCTTCTGGGGATTGAACGCGCTGAAGAAGCGCACCGGCCGCGCCTGGTTGGGCAAGGATGCGCTCTCGCGGATGTTCAACTTCCTGATGGGCGGCCGGCGCAATCTGCCGTTGTCGCGCCTGAACTTCGGCGGATTGAGCCCGCGTTTGATGACCGGCATGATGCGCAAGAATCGCGTGGCCACGCTGGAGGAGCTGTTCGAGGCGGCGGGCGCGCTGGGCGTGCGCATCGTGGCCTGCGAGATGGCGATGCATATCCTCGGCATCGCGCGCGAGGATCTGGTGGACGAGGTGGCCGAGGTCGTCGGCGTCGCCACATTCCTGAACGAATCCGAAAACGCCCACATCATCTTCATCTGAGGAGCGAACATGGCCGAGTTTATCGACATCACCCGCGAGACCTGCCCGATGACCTTCGTCAAGGTCAAGCTGCAACTGGCCCGGATGCAGGAGGGCGAGGTGCTGGAAGTGCTGCT
>CAYVBG010000020.1:7297-12154 GCA_964449205.1 uncultured Zetaproteobacteria bacterium
TGGAGGCGGAATCCATCCACATCATCCGCGAGGTGGCAGGCGAGTTCCGCAATCCGGTGATGCTCTATTCCATCGGCAAGGATTCGAGCGTGATGCTGCATCTGGCGCGCAAGGCGTTTTATCCCGCGCCGCTGCCGTTTCCGCTGCTGCATGTGGATACCGGCTACAAGTTCCCGGAAATGTATGAGTTTCGCGACTGGTTCGCGAAGGAGGTCGGCGCGGAGCTGATTGTGCACCGCAACGAGGCGGCGATTGCCAGGGGCATGAATCCGAAGGAATACGGCGTCGCCCGCTGCTGCGGCGCGCTGAAGACGCAGGCGCTGCTCGAGGCGCTGGAAGCGGGCGGTTATGACGCGGCCTTCGGCGGCGCGCGGCGCGACGAGGAGCGTTCGCGCGCCAAGGAGCGGGTGTTTTCCATCCGCGACGAGTTCGGCCAGTGGGATCCGAAGAATCAGCGCCCGGAGCTGTGGAACATCTACAACGGCCGCATCCACGAGGGCGAGAGCGTGCGCGTGTTTCCGCTGTCGAACTGGACGGAGATGGACATCTGGCTCTACATCCGGCAGGAGAACATCCCCATCGTGCCGTTGTATTACGCGAAGGAGCGGCTGATGGTGGAGCGCGGCGCGTTGCTGATCCCGTATTACGAGGAGATGCGCGATCAGCTCAACGAGGGCGAGGAGCCGAAGCCGGTGATGTGCCGCTTCCGCACCCTGGGCTGCATGCCCTGCACCGGCGCGGTGCGCTCGGAGGCGACGACGATCGACGAAATCGTCGCCGAGGCGGCCGCCGCGCGCCGCTCCGAGCGCGAGACGCGCATCATCGACCACGGCGCGAACACGATGGAAGACAAGAAAAAGGAAGGCTATTTCTGATGGCGGGCGTGGACTGGAAACTGAGTCAGGACATTCAACTGCTGCGGCTGGTTACGGTCGGCAGCGTGGACGACGGCAAGTCCACATTGATCGGGCGACTGCTGGTGGACACCAAGGGCGCGTTCGAGGATCAGCTGCTTTCCGTCACCCGCAAGCGCGGCCCGGCCAGCGAGGCCGAGATCGATCTGGCGATGCTGACCGACGGCCTGGCGGCCGAGCGCGAGCAGGGCATCACGATCGATGTCGCCTACCGCTATTTCGCGACGCCGAAGCGCAAGTTCATCATGGCCGATTGCCCGGGGCACGAGCAATACACGCGCAACATGGTGACCGGCGCGTCCACCGCGAATGCGGCCATCATCCTGATCGACGCGCGCAAGGGCGTGCTGCCGCAGACCAAGCGGCATTCGCATATTCTGGCGTTGCTGGAGATTCCGCATCTGATCGTGGCCATCAACAAGATGGATCTGGTGGACTACGATCAGGGCGTGTTCGAGCGCATCCGCGCCGATCTGGCCGATTTCTGCGCCAAACAGGGCGTGCACGACCTGATCACGATTCCGATTTCGGCGCTCAAGGGCGACATGGTCACCCTGCGCGGCGAGCGCATGGACTGGTATCAGGGGCCGACCCTGCTGGAAACCCTGGAATCGCTGGATGTGCTCGACCGGGTGGATGAAAAGCCGTTCCGCTTTCCGGTGCAGCTGGTCAACCGCCCGCAGACGCCCGATCTGCCCGATTACCGCGGCTTCATGGGGCAGATCGCATCCGGCACGGTGCGCGCGGGCGATGCGGTGGTGGCGCTGCCCTCGATGAAGACGACGACGGTGAAGGAGATCGTGACCTTCGGCGGGAATCCGGAGGAGGCGTTCGCGCCGCAGAGCGTGACCCTGACGCTGAACGACGAGATCGACATTTCGCGCGGCGACATGATCGCGCATGTCGATTCGGCACCGGAGCCGGCGCGCGAGATCGCCGCGAACATGTGCTGGATCGGCGATGAGCCGCTCTCCCCGCGCAAGAAATACCTGATCAAGCAGACCTCGAACCTCGGCAAGGCGATGGTCACCGGCATCGACTGGCGCACGGACATTCACTCGCTGGAACGGGAAGCCGCCGACGAACTGGCGATGAACGACATCGGGCGCGTCCGCCTGAAGCTGGCGAAGCCGATGTTCTTCGATCGCTACGCGGAGAACCGCGCCACCGGCAGCTTCATCCTGATCGATCCGTTCACATTGAACACCGTCGGCGCGGGGATGGTGGTGTGAACAGCTGCCCCCGTTTCCCGATTGTTTGAATCAGGTATGGACAGGGTTCAAAGAATATACCGCGACAAATCCTGATCGTCGGCGAGGTCGCCCAGGCGCGCGCGGACATAGGCCGCATCGATTTCGAGGGTTTCGCCGCTGCGCTCGGACGCCTCGAAGCTGATATCCTCCAGCACACACTCCAGCAGGGTGTGCAGCCGGCGCGGCCCATGCCGGCCGTTGGCGCGGTTCTTGCTCGGAACGCCGGCATGGCAGTATTGGCGACAGATTCCATGCATGTATTGGCGCGGGATGCGGAGCTGGATGCTTGCGGGCTGGAGACTTGCCTGAGCATGGCCGGAAAGCGCGGGGGCGAGGGTCGCATTCCGGCGATTGGCGCACTGAGGTGCTGGCTCGGGCGAAGCGAGGCGGAGGATGATGCGCGGGTTCTCGATGTGCTGGAATCGGCATGTGCGGATGCGTGCCCGGATATCCGGACGGCTGCTGCCGGGGTGCTGCGCCGATGCCTGACGCGTGATTCCCATGGATTGACCGCTGCGTTGTCTGGCAGGGCATGGCATTGGGCGGGTCTGGATTTGCGCGGTGTCTGTCTGGATGATGTGGATCTGCGACGCGCCGACATGCGCGGTGTGCGGCTGGATGGGGCGAGCTTGCGACGGGCGAGACTCGACGGGGTGGATGGTTATCGCGCCGACATGCGCGGTGCCACTTTGGCGGAGGTTTCGTTGAATGGCGCGGATTTTTCGGGCGCCAGGCTGCCGTGGGCGGATTTGAGTGACGCGGATGTACGCGGCGCCCGATTCAATGGCGCGAATCTGGATGCTGCGGCGCTGGATGGAATCCAGGCTGCGAATGCGTTTTTCTCCTGCGCGGTGCTGACGCATGCCAGTCTGGCCGGCGCATGCCTGCGCGGGGCCAATCTCTTTGGTGCGCGACTGGATGGCGCACGACTGGATGGCTGCGATCTGGGCGATACCGGGGTGACGCCGGACCGGATTGATTCGGCCGGATGGCGTGTGCGCGCGACGCATGACACCCGATGGGGGTGTTCTGCGGATCGCAGCGGACGGAATCCGCTGGCCATTGCCCGGGGGTGAGCCGCGATTTGCCCGCCGTGTCGGCCCATCGGTCATGAATCGGTGGAGGGATCGACCGCTTTTTCCGAGGGTGTGGGGGGGTGAATCAGATCAGGCCAGGCATTGCGCAAGTATTCCCAAGCCGACCACAGGGTCAGGAGCGCCGCGGCCCACAGCAGCGCCAGGCCGGCCAGATGCATGTTGAGGCCGAGCAGCGGTTCATGAATCAGCAGCATCAGAATGGCCACCATCTGCACGGCGGTCTTCCATTTGCCGAGCCATGAGACATGCACGATGCTGGAGGCATGCGCCAGCCATTCGCGCAGTGCGCTGATGACGATTTCGCGCCCGATGATGATTGTTGCCAGCAACGCCGGCGCATGACCGGCCTCGACCAGCAGCGTCAGGGCCGCGGCGACCAGCAGTTTGTCCGCGACCGGGTCGAGAAAACGACCGAAGGCGGTGACTTCGTTGCGAGTGCGGGCCAGATAACCATCGAGCCAGTCGGTGGCCGCGGCCAGTGCGAACAGCGCCGCCGCGCTCAGGTGGCCGAGGCGCCCCGGCAGGTAGAATGCGAGGGCGAACAACGGAATCAGGAGCACGCGCGCGGCGGTGAGCTGGTTGGAGACGGTCCATTGCATGCGCCCCTATTGTGGGCGGCCAGGGGGCATCCGGCAAAGGCTTTTTTGTCGGTTGCGCCTGCTTGGGATGGGCGTGCGGGTTGCTTCGGCGCAAGTGATGCTACGGCAAGGGTTTATGCGCGCTGTCCACAGCGCCTGTGGATAACCATGTGCATAAACCGGGCCGGAATGCTGGGGTTGTGCCGTTTGATCGTGTCGGGTTCAGGTTGCCTGTTTTTTAGGCATGAGCAAAAATCATGGAAAATCAACAGGTTATCAGACTAAAGACAGGGGCAACATGAGCCAGACAAGCTTGCGCGAAGATATCATGACAGGGATATGACATGGTGGATAAACGGATGCGGCGGACATGTTCAGTCCAGTCCGGCAGCGATCCCGAGCTGACGGAGCGCCTCGTAGGCGACGATGGCGGCGGCGGTGGACAGGTTCAGCGAACGCACTGGCGCATCGGCGCGCATGGGAATGCGCACCGGGTGAAGCTCGCGCAGCACCGTCGCGGGCAATCCGCGGGTTTCAGGCCCGAGCACCAACACGTCACCGGGGTGGAATCGGGTTGTCCACAAGCTGTCGTCGGCGCGGGTGGACAGACCATGCCATGCACCCGATTCGGGTTCGAGGTCGCGGCGCAGCGACGCCCAGTCCGCATGTTCACATACGTCCAGGAACGGCCAGTAGTCCAGCCCCGCGCGTTTGAGCCGGCGATCATTGATTTCAAACCCCAACGGATGCACCAGATGCAACCGGCAGGCCGTGCAGGCGCACAGACGCGCGATGTTGCCGGTGTTTGGGGGGATTTCCGGCTGGAAGAGGACGATGTGGAGCGGGGGCGTCATGCGCCTGCACGATGCCGGCGGCAGCCGGCATCCGCAAGGGGTGAGCGCGACCGGACTGGTTCCGGTTGCGCGAGGGGAAAGCGATTTCCCCTGTGTTTCAGTATTCGGCGCACAGACGCGCGATGTTGCCGGTGTTTGGGGGGATTTCCGGCTGGAAGAGG
>CAYVBG010000020.1:12254-14225 GCA_964449205.1 uncultured Zetaproteobacteria bacterium
ACGATGTGGAGCGGGGGCGTCATGCGAAGACGGCCCTGTTGTGTCACCGGTTGCCGGTCGGGCAGGGGCATGCGCGGGTTCATTCGCTCTTCAGGTTGCGATAGATGCGCTCCAGCTCGGCCAGCGCGCGGTCGAATGCGTCGTTGACGATGCGGTATCCGGCTTCGTTTGCATGGGCCATTTCGCCCTGTGCCGCGCGCACGCGTGCCTCGATCACCTCCGGCGCGTCCTGGCCACGCGCCTTCAGACGTTCGCGCAGGGCTGCGATGGACGGCGGGAGGATGAACACCCGGCAGGCATCCGGACAGCGCCTGACCACCTGCCGGGCGCCCTGCCAGTCGATTTCCAGCAATACGTCGCGTCCTTGCCGGCGCATTCGGGCCACGTCTTCCGCGCGGGTGCCATACCAGTGCCCATGGACATGCGCGTGCTCCAGGAACCGGTTTTCGTTCACCTGTTGCCTGAACTCGTCGTCGGAAAGAAAGAAATAGTCGCGACCGTCCACTTCGCCGGGCCGCGGCGGGCGGGTGGTGGCGGAGATCGACAGACGCAGATTGGGCGCGCGTTCCAGCAGCGCCCGGCACAGACTGGTTTTTCCGCTGCCGGACGGGCCGGAGACCACCAGCAGCACGCCTTGCCGCGTCATGTTCAGGCCTGGCCGGTCAGTTGGCGGTATTTCAGCATCAGTTCCTCGGCTGTTTCCTCATGGTCGGGATCGACGCAGATGCACTCGACAGGGCAGACCTTGACACATTGCGACTCATCGAAGTGCCCGACGCACTCGGTGCACAGGTCGGGGTCGATTTCATAGATTTCATCGCCCTCGTGAATGGCGCCATTGGGGCATTCGGGCTCGCAGACATCGCAGTTGATGCATTCGTCGGTAATCATCAAGGCCATCGGGGCACACTCCGGATCATGGGTTTTGGGGTTTGGCCGCGCGGGCTTCCTCGTCCAGCTCGCCGCTGGCCAGTTTGGCCAGATATTCCCGCAATGCCGTCGCCACCTTGCCCTGCAACAGATACAGGCCAAGAAAATTGGGGAAGGCCATGGAAAGCAGCAACAGGTCGGAAAAATCGAGGATCTTGCCGGCGCTGACCAGGCTGGCCAGCACGATGACCATCACATACAGCACGCGATAGACCATCGACCAGCGTTCGCCGAAGATGTAGGTCCAGCATCGCTCGCCATAATACGACCAGGAAATCATCGTTGAATAGGCGAACAGCACCACGGACACGGACAGGATCACCGGGAACCAGGGCAGCACCGAGCCAAAGGCCTTGGCGGTGAGCGCGGCCCCCTTGCTTTGCGCCACCAGATCGTGGTACTCGGGCGCGTTCCACACACCGGTCAGCACGATGACCAGCGCGGTCATGGTGCAGATGATGACCGTGTCGATGAAGGGCTCGTAGAGGGCCACGAAACCCTGCCGGATCGGGTATTTGACGCTGGAAGCGGAATGGGCGATGGCCGCCGAGCCGATGCCGGCCTCGCTGGAGAACGCCGCGCGCTGAAAACCGGTGACCAGCACGCCGATCATGCCGCCGGCCACGGCCGTGGGATGAAAGGCCTGCGAAACGATGCTGGCCAGCGCGGCGGGGATGTCCGCGGCGTGTGTGAAAATGATGAACAGGCAGGCGGAGAGGTAGATGAACACCATCGTCGGCACGATGGCCTCCGCCGCGCGCGCGATCGAGCGGATGCCGCCGATGATGACCAGCGCCACCGCGCCGCCCATGAACACGCCGAACACCCAAGGATAGTCGTTGAAGAACGGCAGCACATTCTGCACCGCGCCCATCGCCTGACTGACCTGAAACGCATTGCCGCCGCCCATCGACGCCCCGATGCAACACACCGCGAACAGCACCGCCAGCGCGCGCCCCGTCCGCGCCAAGCCAAACTCCGCAAAGCCCCTGGAGAGATATTCCATCGCGCCGCCCAGCACATGACCGCCGGGGCGGAACT
>CAYVBG010000021.1:0-13959 GCA_964449205.1 uncultured Zetaproteobacteria bacterium
TTCGGCGTTATTCCCTCCTCCCCTCCCTATAATTGCGCCGGATGACTCAGGCCCTGGCTTCCCGCCGGGGCCTTTCTTTTTCCGTTGTTCGCTCCCCGGTGGCGGGGTTGGATCTGGCTGGCTCGATGGCAGCCACGACCGGTAAATGATCCGAACAGACGAACGGCATGGCCCGCAGGCCGTGGATGGCGATGTCCGGTGTGGCGAGAATATGGTCGAGCCGCCTGGCGGGTCGCCAACTGGGAAAGGTGGCCGGAGCGCCGGGTGGCGCGGTCAGGCGTGTGGCGGCGAGCAAATGCCGGAATTCCATCGCGTTCGGTTCGCAGTTCAGATCGCCCATCAGCAGCACGCTGGCATGCCGGTTCAGCCGGCGAATCAAAAACTCCATCTGCCGCATGCGGCTGGACTGCCTGAGCGAAAGATGCGTGACGAATACGGCGATCTCACGGTCGGCCAGACGCAGCACGGCCTCCATCAGGCCTCGTCCATGGCGCGAGGCAGGCAGGCGGTGGCGTTCCAGATGCACGCAGGGAAAGCGGCTTAGCAGCCCCAGGCTGATGCGGGCGACGCGGCGGATCGCACGCGTGATCTGGGTGTGGCAGTGTGGCATGCCGCTTTTGAGGGCGATGTATTCGGCTTGTGGAATATGCCAACTGCGGAAGGAGCCGCTGTCGGTTTCCTGCAGCGCGACGATGTCGAAATCGCCCAGTTGTTCGGCGATGAGGTTCAGGTTGGCGAGCAACTGGCGGTGTGGCAGCACGTAGCGATGGCTGTAGGTCAGCATGTGGCGTGGCCGGCGGCTGCCGATGCCCGCCTGAATGTTGAACGTGGCCACGCGCAGACGCGGCGCGCTGTGATCCGCGTTCAGTCCGTGTCTCCCGTGATTGGTGACGGCGTGTCCAGCTCCACCCGTTCGATTTTCTCGAACCGCTTGCTGATCTTTTCCGCCGAGATGTGAATCTGGTCGGTGTCTTCCTTGGCTTGACGGATATGGCGCGCCAGATTGTTGAAACGCTGGCCGAAGCGGCCGAAATCCTCGGCCAGCCGGCCCAGTTCCTGCTGGATGATGTGCACCTGCTTGCGCGTTTCGGCGTCTTTCAGCGCCGCCGCGATGGTGGTCAGAATGGCCATCATCGTGGTGGGGCTGGCGATCCAGACGCGGTGGCGGTGTGATTCCGCGACGAGCTCGGGGTAATGGGCGTGCAACTCGGCAAACACGGCCTCCGAGGGCAGGAACATCAACGCGCTGTCGGCTGTTTCGCCGGGAACGATGTATTTTTCGGCAATATCACGGATGTGTTTCTTCACATCCTGCCGGAAACGCGCGGCTGCTTGTTTGCGTTCCTGGCCCGTTCGTTCGCCGTCCAGACTGGCTTGGTAGCTTTCCAGCGGGAACTTGGCGTCGATGACCATGCGGCCGATGGGTTCCGGCAGTTTGAGCAGGCAATCCGCCCGTTTGCCGTTGGAAAGTGTGGCCTGCATCTCCCATGCGTCGGGCGGCAGGGCCTGACGCACCAGTTGCGCCAGCTGCACCTCGCCGAAGGCGCCTCGGGCGCGCTTGTCGGTGAGCACATCCTGAAGCGAGACCACGTTTTGCGACAGTGCGTCGATGCGTTTTTGCGCTTCGTCGATGGCCGAGAGACGGGCCAGCACGTCCGAGAACACCTTTTGGGTTTTCTCGAAACCCTTGTCCAGGCGCTCGTCCACGCGGCCGGAGATTTGATCCAGCTTCCGGTCCACGCGGGTGGTGAGCTGGTCGAACTGGCGGTTCAGCGTGTCGGTGGCGCCCTTGACGGACTCAGCGACACTGGAGGCAATGCGGTCGCGCACGTCGTGCAATGTTTGCTGCATTTCATGGGTCATGCGCTGCTGGCGGGTGGCGATGAGCTCGCCCAGCCTGGCTTCGATCAGCGCGCGGGATTGCTCGTCCTGATCGCGGATCAGGCGCTTTGTTTGTTCGCCCAAGCGTTCCTCCAGATCGTCGCGCAGGCGCTTTGTGAGGACATTCAGCTGCCATGCAAGGCCCAGCAGCAGGGCAATGATGATCAGGAGCGCCGCCATCAACGGGGTCATGGTGTTGTCTCGCCCGGCGATTGGGCGCGCAGTCGGCGCAGTCGGCGCTGGAGCGCCCGCTCGGCAGGTGTGGCCGCTGCCACCGACGGTACGGGGGCAGGCTTGCCTGCGCTGTCCACCGCCACATAGGTGATGACGGCGTCCATCACCGGCTGGTGGTCGTCCGTCGTGAACACCCGCACCGGCGTCCACATGCTGGTGCGGCCGGTCAACGCCACGCAGGCGGTTGCGGTGATGGATCGCCCCGCGTACACGGGGCGCAGGAATCGGGCCTGATGCACGGCCACTGTCAGGCAGTCCCGGCGGCAGAAGGCTCGCGCGGCCAGGAATCCGGTTTCGTCCGCCAGCGTCAGCAGCCGACCGCCATGCATCAGGCCGTAGCGGTTGAGATCGCCGGCCGTGACATGGTGGTTGCGGCAAAGGGAGGTGGCGCCAATGTGAAGGGCAGGCATGGGCGAGAGGATACAGCACCGGCGCATCCGGACAAACCGCGGGATACGGACGGCGCGGTTGAAATCGACGGGCCAATCCCCCAAGATTGCAGAATGTCGTTCACCCAGGAACTCCCGGTCGGAGATCGGCGCTTGCCGCCGGCGCATTCGTTTCTGCCGCCGGAAACGGTCAACCTGCTGTTGCAATATGGTTCGGATTTTCCGATGGACCTGGCCATTCCCGAAACCATGTGCATCGTGTTCAGCGACATGCGCGGCTTTACCGAGATGGCCGAGAATCACGAGCCCCGGGCGGTGTATGCGGCCATCAACGCCAGCCTTGCCGTGCAGACCCGGGCGGTGCTCGGTCACGGCGGCAGCGTCAACAAGTTCCTGGGCGATGGCCTGCTGGCCTGCTTTTCGGGGCAGGATCGGGTGGCGCGCGCCGTGCGTTGCGTGCTGGAGATGAGCGAGGAGCTCAAACAGCGGGAGGGGCAAGACGGGCTATTGCCCTGTCCGGTCGGCTTCGGTGTCAACGACGGCAAGGTCTTGCTGGGTATTCTGGGGTCGCGCGAGCGGCGTGAGTTTACGGTGCTGGGCGATGTGGTGAACACCGCGGCCCGGCTGTGCGGCATCGCCGCGCCGTTTCAGGCGCTCATCACCGAAGCGGCGGTGAGCGGATTGCCGGAGGAGATGGCACGCGAGCACTGCCGGTTTTTCCAGGATGTGCATTTCAAGGGCAAGTTCGAGCCGACCGCGGTGTACAGTCTGGCGCCCCGGTCCTGACAGGGCGTTCGCCAGCCTTCTGCGCGGGACAGGGCGCTGATACACTCCCGACCGATGCGGGCATGCACACGATTTTCATTCTTGCGCGGGTGCGCCGCGGTGTTGCTGTGGCTGGGGCTGATGGCCCCGGCGATGGCCGCGTCGAAAGGCGTCGCGCTGACGCTCGACCTCTCCGGCAAGGTCATCGCCTGCAATGCGAAGGCGGGTTTCGACGCCAGGCGCATCGCCCGGGTGCTGGCCGAGGGCACGGAAGTGGGCGTGGATTGGGAGATTGATGTGGCCGTGGCGCGTCGGTATTGGTTCGACGCCACACTGGCCGAGGTGACGGTTGCGCGGAGGGTGCGTCCCGACCTGGTGTCACGCAGCTGGCTGTTGGTGGATCGGACGACCGGGATCACGCAGCGGGTGTTCGATGTGCGTGAGGCGGTGCGCTTTCTGACCCAACTGGAGCGATTTCCGGTGCTCGACAGGAGTTTGTTGCGGCGCGCCACGCCTTATCGCTTGACGGTGACGGTGCGCAAGCGTGAGGGCGATGCGGATCGCGGATGGCTCTCGACCTGGCTGGGGCGGGGCAGTATGGAAGCAAGCGCCGCCTTCGTGTTGCCATGATGGTCGTGGCTGCCGCGCATCTGGAACGGCGAGGCGTGCGGGCATGATGCGGGTGCTGCCGTTTGTCGCCGCCGGGCTGTTGCTGACCGGCGTGGTCGTGGCATGGCCGCGTGGGCTTGCCAGCGGGCCGGGATTGTGGATGGCTTGGATCAATATCGGTTTGATGCTGGCGTTGGCGGCGCTGGCGCTGCATTACGGGTGGCGGCTGTGGCGTCAGCGCGAGGAGCCACGGCCTGGTTCACGCCTGCGCGCGAAGTTGGTGATGGCGTTGGTCGGCATGTTGCTGATTCCGTCGATGATCGTGCAGATCTCTGCCACACAAATGGTGGAGCGGGGGCTCAACCTGTGGTTCGACGTGCGCGTGGACACCCTGCTCGACCGCGCGCTGAGTCTTGCGCGCGGCTTCTACGGGCGTGTCGAGGGGGATCTGAAACACGATCTGTTGGCCTACGTGGCCGATCCGGCGTTGCTGCGGGCATTGGAGCCGCCGGTGGATTATGCGGCGCTCAATCGCAGACTCGAGGAAATCCAGACACGCACCGGCTGGCAGCGCCTGCAACTGTTTGACGCCAGCGAACAATTGCTGGGCGGTGTGGAGGAGAGCGGGCTGGAGGCGCTGGAAAGCGGCCATCTGGACGAGAACGCGAAGCTGGCGATGACGCTGGGGCGGGTCATTACCGAACCGAGAACGGAGGGCGGGCGCGAAGTCGTGGTGGGCTATGCGCCGTTGCAGGGCGCGCATGGCGTGGCGGGTTTGTTGCGCGCCGAGGTGCGGCTGCCTGCGGGCGTGGTGCGCGATGCGCGCGCGGTGGAAGCCGATTATCGCAGCTACCGTGAACTGGAGCGCAATCGTCAGGCCATCCAGGGGTTGTTCATGCATGGCATGTTGCTCATCACGCTGCTGGTGGTGATGGTGGCGGGCGTGGTGGCACTGGTGTTTGCCCGGCGGCTGACCGCGCCCATCGGGCGGTTGGCGGGAGCGCTGCACCGTGTCACCGAGGGTGACCTGAACGTGGCCATCAGCGAGTCGTCGGGCGACGAACTGGGTTCGCTGGCCCGTTCGTTCAACCGCATGGCCGCTCGCTTGCGTGAGAATGTGGCGGCATTGCAACGGGCGCAGCAGGAGCTGACCGAGGCGTTGAACAGCAGTCGCGCGCGCCGTCAGATTCTGGAGACATTGCTGGCCAACTTGCAAACCGGCGTGTTGCTGCTGGACGAGGATGGTCGCATTCGGCTGCTGAACGAGGCGATGCGTGAGCTGCTGCAATTGCCGGCGGGATGGATTCCGGGCAAGGACGCGGCGCGCCAGTGTCACGGGCGGTTGCACGAGGTGGGGCGCTTCATCGAGGAACTCCGGCATCAGGAGCAGGAGCGGTTGCAGCGTGAGTTCAATGTCAGCGTGGGGCGCCGAACATTGCATGTGCTTGCGCGCGGGGTGCGGCTGCGCATGGAGGGCGCGGGCGAGCTTTCCGGGCACCTGATTGTGATGGACGATGTCAGCAGTCTGGCCGAGGCGCAGCGGCACCGTGCCTGGGCGGAGGTGGCGCGGCGGCTGGCGCATGAAATCAAGAATCCGCTGACGCCCATCAAGCTGGCGGCGGAACGGCTGGAGCGTCGGTTCGCGCGCGAAGTCGGGGACGATGCGGTGTTTCATGCTTGCACGCGCACGATCATCGGTCAGGTGGAGCGGCTCCAGCGGTTGATCGCCGACTTCTCGACGTTGGCGCGGTTGCCGCGCCCGCGACTGGCCGAGGTGAATCTGGCGCGGCTGATGCGCGAGATGGCCGATCTGTATGCGCCTTATCCGAATGTGAGCGTGGCCTCGTTTTCGGGCGATGAGGCATGCCTGTGCGATGGTGATCAGGTGAGGCAGGTGCTCGTCAACCTGCTGGACAATGCCATCGCCGCCACGCGCGAGACGGGTGGTGAGGTGCGTGTTTGGGCCAAGGCGGAGGATGGCCGCGTGCATTTCCATGTCGAGGACTCGGGCGAGGGCATCGCCGAGGACAAGCGGGAGCAGGTGTTCGAGCCGTATTATTCCACCAAGGAAGATGGTTCCGGGCTGGGGCTGGCGATCGCCTGGCGCATTGCCCAGGAACATGGTGGCGAGCTGGCGCTGCTCTCGGCCTCGCGACCGACGCATTTTTGCCTGACGCTGCCGCTGACCGCGCATGTGATGGAGGCCGCATGAACGGACATATCATGATCGTGGATGACGAGGAGGCGATCCGCGACGCGCTGCGCGGCCTGTTTGAGGACGAGGGCTACCGTGTGGAGTGCGCCGCCACGGGCGAGGAGGCCGTGGCCCGCTTTCGCCGGCATGCGGTGGATTGCGTCTTGCTGGATATCTGGATGCCTGGCATCGATGGGCTGGAGACACTGGCGCGCTTGCGCGGCATGGATGCGGACGTGCCGGTCATCATGATGTCCGGGCATGCGACGATTGACACGGCGGTGAAGGCCACGCGGCAGGGCGCGTTCGACTTCCTCGAGAAACCGCTGTCGTCCGATCGTCTGTTGATTTTGGTGCGAAATGCGGTGGAGAAGCGTCGGTTGGCGAACGAGAACCGCGAGCTGAAGCTGGACGCCCTGCCGCGCAGCCGGCAGGAGCTGATTGGCGAAAGCAAGGCCATTGTCGAGGCGCGTGAACTCATCGAGCAAGTGGCGTGTGCCGATGCTCCGGTGCTGATTCTGGGCGAACACGGCACGGGCAAGGCCGTGGCGGCACGCATGCTGCATCGGCGGTCGCGGCGGGCGGGCGGGCCGTTTGTGGCGGTCCACACCGCCAGTATCCCGGATGCGCGCATGGATTCCGAGTTGTTCGGGCATGAGAAGGGGGCGTTTCCCGGTGCCTTGCGTGCGCAGCGCGGGCGCTTCGAGGCGGCGCAGGGCGGCAGCATCTATTTCGAGGAACTGACCGATTTGAGCCTGGCGGCGCAGGCGAAGGTGTTGCGCGTGTTGTCTGAGTGCGCCATTCAGCGCTTGGGTGGTTCGGCGATGATTCCGGTGGATGTGCGGGTGATGGCCGCCAGCAGCCGCCAGCCCGAGGCGGCGATGCGCGATGGCCTGCTGCGCGAGGACTTCTATTACCGGATGAATGTGGCGACCATCCGCCTGCCGGCGCTGCGCGAACGGGTGGAGGACATACCTCTGCTGGCCGAGGCCTTGGCCGGGGAGCAGGCTGCCGCGCTGGGGGGCGAGCCGGTGCGCTTCACGCCGGCGGCGATGGCGCGCATGCAGGCCTATGGCTGGCCGGGCAATGTGCGGGAGTTGCGTAACTACGTTGAGCGTTGCCATATCTTGCGGCCGGGTGGCAAGGTGGATGCGGGCGACATGCCGCCGCTGGACATGGGCGCGGGGTTTGGGGCAAACGTGCCGCTGACGAACAGCTTTCATGTTGCGCGCGAGGCGTTTGAACGCGGCTATCTGCTCTATCATCTGAAGCGGAACGGCTGGAACGTCAGCCGCACCGCCGGGGAGATCGGCATGGAGCGCAGTCAGCTGCATCGCAAGATCAGGCATTATGGTCTGAGTCCGGATGGAGAGGGGGAGGCATCATGAACGTGTTGATTCTCGGTGCGGGCGAGGTGGGATCGAATATCGCCCGTCGCCTGCTGGTGGACGGCGCCAATGTGGTGGTTGTGGACCGGGATGCGGAGTTGCTGCGGCACATTGGCGACTCGATGGATGTGAAGACCGTCTGCGGCCATGCCTCGCTGCCCAGCGTGCTGGAGCGCGCCGGCGCCGAGGATGCCGACCTGCTGATTGCGGCCACGACCAACGACGAGGTGAACATGCTGGCCTGTCAGGTGGCGCATTCGCTGTTCAAGGTGCCGACCAAGATCGCCCGCGTGCGCGAACATGAATATGTGCAGCGGGAGGAGCTGTGCGGGCGCGATGATTTGCCGATCGATGTCATCATATCGCCGGAGACCGAGGCCGCCAGCGCGGTGGTGCGGCGATTTCGCGTCGCCTCGGCGGCGGATGTGCAGGAGTTCGCCGGCGGTCGCATCACGCTGGTGGGGTTGCGCATTCCGCCCAAGAGCGATCTGGCCGGCGTGTCGCTGATGGATTTCGGCGAACTGATGACGGGACATGCGGTGAACATCGTGGCGCACGAGCACAACCAGCAGTGGCGTGTTCCTTCGGGCGACACCGTGCTGCTGGCCGGCGATGCGGTGTATGCCGCGATGGACAGCTGGCACGTGAATGTGTTTCTCGATGCCGCCGGCGTGGCGCATGCGGAAGGCGGTCGCCGCAGCGTGATGGTGGTGGGCGGGGGCCATATCGGCTACATCGTGGCGCAAAAGATGGAGGAACTGGGTGTGGCCCTGAAGGTCATCGAATACGATGCCGAGCGTGCCCGCTGGCTGGCCGAGCATCTCGATCATGCGGTGGTTATCGCCGGCAACGCGCTGGATCGGGAACTGCTGGAGGAGGAGAACATCGGCGCGATGGACGCTTTTGTCACGCTGACCAACGATGACGAGACGAACATCCTGGCCAGCCTCATTGCCCGCAAATATCAGGTTCCCCATATCCTGACGCTGGTGAACCGCTCCATTTATTCCGACCTCATCAAGGAGCTGGGGCTGGAGGCAACGATTTCGCCGCGGCTCACCACCGTGTCCACAGTCATGTCGCATATTCGCAAGGGGCGGATTCTGGGCATGTATTCGCTGGGCGACGGCACGCTGGAGGTGGTGGAGGCCGAAGCGCTGGAAACCAGCGACATTCTGAATGTGCCGCTGCGCGAGCTGAAATTGCCACCGGAGACGCTGATTGGCGCGATCCTGCGCGACGGGGAGGTGATTGTGCCGCGCGGGGACACGAGCATTCGGGCGCACGATCGCATCGTGCTGGTGGCGCCCGGTCGTTCGTTGCAGGCGGTGGAGAAGCTGTTTGAAGTCCATCTCGAATTCTTCTAGCTGATGCATCCGCGGGGAGTGGCCTGGACTTTGGGCGTGCTGGCGACGCTGTTTGGCGCGGGCATGCTGGCGCCGGCGCTGGTGGCGTTGCAGGACGAAGGCGGCCACGCCTGGCGTTTCATCGAGGCGGGTCTCATCGCTGCCGTGGTCGGGCTTGCGCTGATGCGGGCGGGCGGCGGCGCGCCGGCGCAGCTCGGCCATCGTGATGGTTTTCTGATTGTCGCACTGGCGTGGGTGTTGCTCTCGGTGCTGGGGGCGGTTCCGTTCCTGACCACGGGGGTCATTGCCTCGCCGGTGGATGCGCTGTTCGAGTCCGTTTCGGGGCTGACCACCACCGGCGCGACGGTGTTGACCGGGCTGGACGGGTTGCCGCGCGCCATCCTGTTCTGGCGCTCGATGCAGGAGTGGCTGGGTGGCATGGGGCTGATCGTGCTTGCCGTGGCCGTGATGCCGCTGTTGGGTATTGGCGGCATGCAGTTGTTTCGGGCCGAGACGCCCGGCCCCGTCAAGGACAAGCTGACCGCGCGCGTTACCGAAACGGCCAAGGCGCTGTGGTATCTGTATGTCGGCATGACGGCGGTGTGCGCGCTGGCCTACCGGCTGGGCGGCATGGACTGGTTCGACGCGGTCAATCATGCGATGTGCACGGTCGCCATTGGCGGATTTTCCACGCACGACGCCAGCTTTGGCTGGTTTGCGGATGCGCATTTGCGCCTCATCGCGGCCTTGTTCATGTTTTTGGCCGGTATCAATTTCACGCTGCATTTTGCGGCGTTGCGGGGTGGATTTTCCCCGCGCGCGGTGTTTGCGGTATATCTGCGCGACGACGAGTTCCGCGCCTATGCGCGATGGTGCGGCGTGCTGTTGCTGCTGATGATGGCATCGGGCGTTGCCGGGTCGGCGCGCTGGGACGAGGTGCTGTTCAATACCGTTTCCATCGCGACGACCACCGGCTTTGCGGTCAGCGACTATGCGGCCTGGCCGGCGGGGACGATGATGCTGTTCGTGATGGCGATGTTTGTCGGGGCCTGCGCCGGATCCACCGGCGGCGGCATGAAGGTGGTGCGGGTGCTGTTGTTGTTCCGGCAGGGGGCGCGGGAGATTCGGCGGCTGATTCATCCGCATGCGGTGTCGCCGGTGAAGGTGGGCGATCAGGCTGTGGACGTGTCGGTCACGCAGACGGTGTGGGGTTTTGCGGTGTTGTTCGTGGCCGGATTTGCGTTGATTGCCACGCTGTTGGCGTTCACCGGCGTGGAGCCGGTGACGGCAGTGTCTGCCGCCGCGGCCTGCATCACCAACACCGGCCCGGGCTTTGGCGGGGTGGGCCCGGCATCCACCTATGCGGGGCTTCCGGACGCGGCCAAGGGCATTCTGATGTTTGGCATGATTCTCGGGCGGCTGGAGGTGTTCACCTTCCTGGTGTTGCTGACACCGGAGTTCTGGCGCAAGTGATGATGTCCTGCAAGGGGCCTTCCGGTGTGCGTATTCGGGGCGCTGTCTGGACGCTGGCCAGTCTGACCGTGTTGTTTGGCGCGGCCATGCTGGTCACGGCCTTGGTCGCGCTTTGGGATCACGGCGGGCGTGCCGCCGTTTTTGCGTTGACCGGCCTGATTGTCGCCACCGGTGGCGCGCTTGTGGCATGGCTGACCGGCCCCGCGCCCGATCACCTGGGGCATCGCGAGGGATTTCTGATCGTGACCGCTGCATGGATGCTGCTGTCGCTGATTGGCGCGACGCCGTTCTGGTTGCTGGGCGTGTGTCACGGGTTTGTCGATGGCGTGTTCGAGGCGGCGTCGGGGTTGACGACCACTGGCGCCACGGTGCTGAGCGGGCTCGACCGTCTGCCGCCCTCCATTCTGTTCTGGCGTTCGATGCTCCAGTGGCTGGGCGGCATCGGCGTCATCGTGCTGGTGGTGGCGGTGATGCCGTTTCTCGGCGCGGGGGGCATGCAGCTGTTGCGCGCCGAAGTTCCGGGGCCGGTGAAGGACAAGCTCACCACTCGCGTGTCGGAAACGGCCAAGGCCTTGTGGGCACTGTATCTGGGGTTGACGGCGGCCTGTGCGGTGGCCTATGGCTGGGCCGGCATGGACTGGTTTGACGCCGTGAATCATGCGATGAGCACGGTGTCCACCGGCGGTTTCTCCACCCACGACGCCAGTGTGGGATGGTTCGGGTCGCCGCTGGTGCAGATGCTGGCTGTGGTGTTCATGTTCATCGCTGGCGTGAATTTCGCGCTGCATTTTGCCGCCATGCGTCGCGGAGTGTCGCTGCGCCTGTATCTGATGGATGAGGAGTTTCAGTTCTGGCTGGCGGGGCTGGCGTTCGTCGTGGTTCTCGTCGGCTTTGCGTTGGCGGCGCTTGGAGAGCGCGACTGGGAGGCCGCGGTGTTCACCGTGGTGTCCATCGCCACGACCACCGGCTTTACCGTGAGCGACTATGCGCAGTGGCCTCCGGGGGCGGTGGCGCTGCTGATGATGGTGATGTTGGTCGGTGGATGCGCCGGTTCCACCTCGGGCGGCATGAAGGTGGTGCGGGTGCTGCTGCTGTTGCGGCATGCGCGGCGCGAGTTGTTGTTGCTGGTGCATCCTCGTGCCGTCATGCACGTGAAGATTGGTCATCGCGCCCTGACGCCGGCGTTGTCGCAGTCGCTGTGGGGGTTCGTGATTCTGTATCTGGCGAGTTTTTTTGTGGTGGGTGCGATGGTGGCCTTCAGCGGCGTGGATTTGGTTACGGCGTTTTCGGCGTCCGCCGCCTGCATCTCCAACACCGGTCCCGGCCTGGGCGCGGCGGGGCCGGCGCACACTTACGCCAGCCTGCCGGATGCGGCCAAGGCCGTGCTGGCCTTGGCCATGATTCTGGGCCGGCTGGAGGTTTACACCTTTCTCATTTTGTTGATGCCGCAGTTCTGGCGTCGCTGATTTCCACCATGCGGGCCCGAATCAGCCCGCGCACCGGATCCACCGCGTCGATGACGACGGTCAACCGGTCGCCCAGGCCATGGCTGGCGCCGCCGCGCCGGGCGGTCAGACGGTGGCGCGTTTCATCCAGCTCGAACATGTCGCCCAAGTCGTCCACGTCCAGCGCCGCCTCGGCCAGCGTTGGCTGGAGTTCCACAAAGATGCGCCGGCGGGTGACGCCCGAAATGATGGCCGGCATGGCGCGGCCCACGTCCTTTTCGTGATACAGCGCGGCCAGCATGGCCTGGGTATCCCATTCCGCGCGCTGCTGCTTGCGTTCCTGCACCGACGCGTGCAGGCCGATTTCTTCCAGCTCGGCGACCGGCTGCATCGAGTCCGGATCCTGCCGGCGCAGCAGTGCTTTCAGGCGGCGGTGCACGGTGAGATCGGCATAGCGCCGGATGGGGCTGGTGAAATGGCAGTAGGTGGGGTAGGCGAGGCCGAAGTGTCCTTCGTTTTCGGGCGTGTAGCGGGCCTGCTGCATGGAGCGCAATACCAGCCGGTGCAGCACATGGGCATAGGGTTTGCCTTCGGATTTCTCCAGCGCCCATTGCACGTCGCCGGGGCGCACCTGGGCGTTTTTATCTCCGGCCTTGGGCAGGCGCACGAAGATGCCGAAAGGCTTGAGAAAATCGTTCAGCGCCTCGATGGCCTCGCGTTCCGGCGCCGGATGCACGCGATAGAGCAGCGCGCATTTCCTGCGCTCCATGTGTTCGGCCACGGCGGTGTTCGCCGCCAGCATCAGTTCCTCGATCAGGTGATGGGCCACGTTGCGACGGGTTTGCGACAGGTTGGCCACGCGCCCCTCGTGCAGCACCGCGCGCACTTCGGGCACGTCCAGATCGAGCGCGCCGCGTCGCTTGCGCAGGCGTTCGAGTTTGCGGTGCAGGCGCAACGCCGCATCCAGCATGTCGCGCAAGCCCGCATCGGCGATGGCGCTTTCACGCCGGTGTTCCAGCCATTCGGCAGCCTGATCGTAGGTCAGTCGCGCGCGTGAATGAATCACGGCCTCGAAGGCCTGCACCGCCCGCCGCCGTCCATTCGGATCGAAGCGCATGCGCACGGCCATGGCCAGCCGTGGCACGTTTGGATTCAGCGAGCACAGGCCGTTGGAGATTTTCTCCGGCAGCATCGGAATCACCCGGTCGGGAAAATAAAACGAATTGCCGCGCCGGCGCGCTTCAGCATCCAGCGCCGAGCCGCGCGGCACATAGTGCGCCACGTCCGCAATGGCCACCCAGGCCTCGAATCCGTCGCCGCGGGGAAGCACGCAAATCGCGTCGTCGAAATCGCACGCGTCCGCGCCGTCGATGGTGACAAACGGCAGGTGACGCAGATCGGTGCGACCTTCCATGTCCTTGCGGCGCACGGCGGCGGGCAGCGCCCCGGCCTCGGCCAATGCCTCCGGCGGAAAGCGGGTTTCGATGCCCTGTTCGGCCACGATCAGGTCGATGAGCCGCTCCGGCGTGAGTTCGCGTCCCAGCACATCCAGCACCCTGCCGGTCAGCGGCGTGGCGCCTCGCCGCACCTCGATGCGCACCCAGTCGCCGTCGCGGGCGCCGTTGGCATCCCGCTTTCGGATCAGGATGTGTTGCGGCATGCGTCGCGAGCGTGGGTGTACCAGCCCCATGCCGCCCTCGACGACAAACTGCCCCACCAGCACCGGCGGTGCTTCCTCGATGATGCGCACCAGCTCGGCCGATTCGCGTCCGCGTCGGCGCGTTGCCCGCACCTCCACCAGATCGCCGTGCATCAGCCCGCGCATCTGGTCGTGGGGCAAAAACAGTCCCTTGTCACGGCCTTCCACGTCCACGAAACCGAAGCCGTCGGGATGCGCGGACACGACCCCGATCCATGTCCGGTCGGTGCGCTGCCCGCGTCGTTGGGCTGGCCGACGGCCCTTGCGGGCGGGGCGTTTCTTCGCCCTTGTCTTGTGTTGTTTTCGTTCGTTGCTCTGTCTTGACACTCCATGTCTCCATTCTATGATTGCGCGCCCTGTGCATGCCACGCATGCATGGTGCGCCGAGGTGGCGGAATTGGTAGACGCGCTGGCTTCAGGTGCCAGTGGCCGCGAGGCCGTGCTGGTTCGACTCCAGTCCTCGGTACCATCTCACTGCCGGAAACACGGGCGATGGCGACATCGCCCTTTTTTCTTGCTCCGATCTTCTGTTGTCC
>CAYVBG010000022.1:0-13632 GCA_964449205.1 uncultured Zetaproteobacteria bacterium
CGGGCCGAGCTCGCCTGGCGGGCGCCGGTGGGGCTTTTGGCATATTCGCCGCTAGCGTTCGGGGTGTTGTCCGGCAATTATCTGGACGGCGCGCGGCCCGCCGGCTGCCGGCTGACGCTGTTCGCCGACCGCTACCGCCGCTATTCGGGCGAAACCGCCGAGGCGGCGACGCGCGAATATGTGGCGCTGGCGCATGCGCATGGCCTGAAACCCGCGCAGATGGCGATCGCCTTTTTGCTCACCCGTCCGTTCGTGGCCAGCGTCATCATCGGCGCGACGACGCTGGCGCAACTGGCCGACGATCTGGCCGCCGCCGAAGTGCGGCTGTCGCCGGAAGTGATTCAGGGCATCGAGGCGATCCGCGCCCGCTTCCCCGATCCATGCCCGTGAATCCTGCGGCATCCGCTGGCAGGATGTGCGGCATGTCGAGCCATGCCCTTCGGATGTTGGCCCTGTGGGCCGCGCTGGCGCTCGCCGCCTGTGCGACGCCGCAGAATCATTACGACCCGCTGGAGCCGGTGAATCGCGTCACCGACCGTTTCAACGACGGGCTGGATCGGCTCACGCTCAAGCCGCTGGCCATCGCCTGGCGGGATATTGCGCCGTCGCCCGTGCAGACCGGCGTGTCGAACTTTTTCGACAACTGGAGTTATCTGAACACCGTGCTCAACGATTTCCTGCAAGGAAAAGGCGGGCAGGGCCTGCGCGATTTCGGGCGTTTTCTGGTCAACAGCACGCTGGGCATCGGCGGCTTGTTCGATGTCGCCACGCCGATGGGGCTGGAAAAACACGAGGAGGATCTGGGGCAGACGCTGGCGGTCTGGGGCGTGGGCATGGGGCCGTATCTCGTCTATCCCTTTCTGGGCCCGAACTCCTTGCGCAAGACGCCGGATTTTGTGACCTCGACCGCAACCGACGGGCTTTTCTGGGCTTCGTTCGTGATTTCGCCGCAGGCGGCGCTGGCGCTGGCGGCGCTGAAATACATCGACAAGCGCAAGCGGCTGCTTCAAGCCTCGAAAATGCGGGATGAGCTGGCGCTCGATCCTTACATCTTCACGCGCGAGGCATGGATGCAGAACCGGCTGTATCTCATCTACGACGGCCATCCGCCGAAGCCGCAGCAGGACGCGGGCGACGATTGGGAAGAGGACGACTGGGAAGACGACGGCGGGTGAGCCGCCTCAAGCCGGTGCAGGGCGTTTAAACGCGCGCTGCCCGCTGGCGCAGCCAGTGATCGGCCAGCACCAGCGCCAGCATCGCTTCGGCAATCGGCACGGCGCGAATGCCGACACAGGGGTCGTGCCGGCCCTTGGTGACGATGTCGGTTTCATGGCCTTCGATGTCCACCGTCGGCCTTGGCTTGAGGATGGACGAGGTCGGCTTCAGCGCGATGCGCGCGCGGATCACATCGCCGTTGGAAATCCCGCCCAGAATACCGCCGGCGTGGTTGCTGGCGAAGCCATCGGCGCGGATTGGATCGCCGAACTCCGAGCCTCGCGCCGTGATGCAGGCGAGGCCATCGCCGATTTCCACGGCCTTGACCGCCTGAATGCTCATCAGCGCCTTGGCGATGTCCGCATCCAGCTTGTCGAACACCGGCTCGCCCAGGCCCGCCGGCACGCCCCGCGCTTCGATGCTCACGCCTGCGCCGATGGAATCGCCCTGCTTGCGCAGGTTATCCAGAAATGCGGCCATCTCGTCCGCCGCCTGCGCATCCGGGCAGAAGAAGGGATTGCGCCCGATCTCTTCGGCATCGAATCTGGCCGGATCGGCGCGCACCGGGCCGATCTGGTCCACCCAGCCGCGAATCGACACACCCGCGCCCGCCAGCAGCTTCTTGGCGATGGCGCCGGCGGCCACGCGCATCGCGGTTTCGCGCGCGCTGGAGCGCCCGCCGCCACGATAATCACGGATGCCGTATTTCTTCCAGTAAGTGTAATCGGCGTGGCCGGGGCGGAATTTGTCCTTGATCTCCGCATAGTCCTTGCTGCGCTGGTCGGTGTTGCGAATCAGCAGCGCGATCGGGCAGCCGGTGGTTTTCCCCTCGAACACGCCGGAGAGGATTTCCACCCGGTCGGCCTCGCGCCGCTGGGTGGTGTAGCGGCTCTGGCCGGGACGGCGGCGGTCAAGATCGGGCTGAATATCCGCCTCGGAGAGCGGCAGACCCGCCGGGCAGCCGTCCACGATGGCGAGAAGCCCCGCCCCGTGCGATTCGCCCGCCGTCGTGACGCGGAAGATCTGCCCGAAGGTGGAGCCGCTCAAGCCTTATGCGCCTTCAGCGCCCGGGTCGCCCGCGCCGATGTGGAAGCCGGCGTCCACATAATGCACCTCGCCGGTCACGCCGCTGGCGAGATCGGAGACCAGAAACGCGGTGACATTGCCGACCTCTTCCTGACTGACATTGCGCCGCAGCATCGCGCCGCGCGCGCTCTTTTCCATCAGGCGGCGGAAATCGCCGACGGCGGAGGCCGCCAGCGTGCGAATCGGCCCGGCGGAGACGGCGTTCACGCGGATGCCCTCGCGGCCCAGATCCTGCGCCAGATAGCGGGTGGAAGCCTCCAGCGCCGCCTTGGCCACGCCCATCACATTGTAGTTCGGCACCGCGCGCACCGCGCCCAGATAGGTCATCGTCACCATCGCGCCGCCCTGCTTCATCAGGGGCGCGGCCCGCTGCGCGCAGGCGATGAACGAATAGGCCGAAATATCCAGCGCGAGCCGGAAATCCTCGCGCGTGGTATGGCGGAAATCGCCCTTGAGCGTGTCCTTGTTCGCATACGCGATGGAATGGACGAGGAAGTCGATTTCGCCCCATTGCTCGCCGACGGCGGCGAAGAACGCATCGAGGCTGGCATCGTCGGAGACATCCAGCGGCTCGATGAGGCTTGCGCCGAGCGATTCGGCCAGGGGACGCACGCGCCGCTCCAGTTGCTCGCCCAGATAGCTGAAGCCCAGCTCCGCGCCCTCGCGCCGGCAGGCCTCGGCCACGCCCCACGCGATCGATTTGTTGTTCGCCACGCCCAAAATCAGGCCTTTCTTGCCGTTCAGGAAACCCATGCCATCCCCCAGCGGTGTCGGAATCGCGCGCAATCTACCAGTCCGCCCGCGAAAGCGCACGCAGCCTGCGCCGCAGTTCGCCGGCGCGCCAAGGGCGGACTTCCCCGTAGAGCCGCGCATCCCATTCGCGTATGAAGGCGCGCCACGCCTCCCCGGACACGCCTTCCGGCGCGGGCAGTTCGGCGACAGGCACGCCGGGTACGCGTGTCACGCCGCGCCGCGCCAGCCAGCGATCCAGCTGCGCCAGCGCCCGCCTTCCGCCCGCGCCCGCCCACCGCAGGGGATGCCGCCTGAACCGCCGCCAGACCAGCCAGACCCCTGCGGCAGCCCCTGCCAGCCAGGGGATGGGCCCTTGCGCCAGGGTGGCGAGGGAGGCTTTCAGCCAGCGCCAGAATGCGCGCGCGAGCATCGCGCGGTCGTCCGATTCGAAGGCGAGCACATAGCGATACCAGCGCATGCGCACCGATTCCCACAATGCATCCAGCGCCGGCAGGCGCACGCCGGTGAGCGCCCAGCGCGAAGGCGGCGTGGGATCGAAGCGGCGCCATGCGCCATCTATCCATACCTCCACCCAGCTGTGCGCATGTTGCTGGCGGATCAGCCAGAAACGCCCCGCCTCGTTCCATTCGCCGCCCCGGTAGCCGTTCACGACGCGCGCCGGCAGCCCGGCTTCGCGCGCGGCCAGCGCCAGCGTGGTGGCGAAAAGCTCGCAGTGCCCGCGCTTGAGTTGCAGGAAGGAGCGCAGCGGCGCGTCATCCGAAATCGGCGCGTTCAGATCATAGCGCCAGCCGGCCAGCTCGGCGGCCATGCGCCGGAGCGCGGCATCCGGTGCATCGGCGGAGAGAAAGCGCGCCGCCCATCGCTTGAGCGCCGCCGGTGTGTGGCGGGTGTCCCGATCCGCGCGCACGGGCGGGGCGGGATCGACCGGCGGCGCGCGCCGGCGGACGATGCGCAGCGCCAGCCGCAGCCGCCGATCCGGCGCGCGCGCGAAGCGCAGGGCGCCGTCGGCAGCGAGCGAGACGGCCTGCGGCGCATCTTCGAGGGCCGCGAATCCGTCCGGCAGGGCAAGCCAGGGGTGCTCGCTGGCCTCGCGGTAGAGCAGGATCGGCCGGCCCCGGCGGGCATCGCCCAGCGTTGCGCCGGCGGCCCAATGCCGCGCGGGCGCGGCCTGCCGCCGCCAGTTGCGGCCGTCGAACACATCCAGCGCGATGACGCGCCAGTAGCGGCCTTCCATCCAGCGCCGGAAATCGCGCGGCTTCATGGCCGGCGCTTCGATGCGCATCACAACAGTCGGGTCGAGCCGGCGCGCGAAATCGCCCAGGCGCACCTGATCGGAAAATCCGCTCAGGCGCATTTTCGGCTGCTTGGGCTGAAGGAGCGAATGCGCCTCGAAGCGCGGCGCAATGAAGAACAACCCCGCGCCGATGGCCAGCATCAGGGCCAGCCAGGGCGCTTCCCGCCGGGCGGGCGTGAGCGGGAGATCGCGCGCGGCATCCGCGCCGGAAAGCCCGTGCAGGCGTTGGGCGGCGCGCCAGGCGAACCAGACAAAGGCGGTCAGTGGCAGCACATAGAGCACGGAATCGGTCAGCACGGAGGCCGCCAGCACCAGAAACAGCCCCACCAGCATCCGATGCAGATGATTGCGCGGCGTCGGTGCCTCGATGGTCACGGCCAGCGAGAGAATCAGCAGGAAATCGGTGAACGCGACGATCAGCGCCCGCCCCAGCGCCAGCTCCAGCCCCACCCAGATGAAGCCCGCCCAGCCGATCAGGCTGGCCTGCATCTCGGAGAGCGCCAGCCCCGGCCCGCGCCAGAGGCGCAGGGCCGCCGCGGTCACCGGCAGGCTCCAGTAGAACGGGCTGACGAAGTCGGACAGCGCCAGCGAGGCCACGCCGGCCAGCAGCACCCCCAGTGTGAGCCGCTCAGCTTCGAGGATGGCGCGGCGGGGTGGGGGATTCATGGCGTGTCGGCCCGCAGCCACAGGCCGTCGCAAGGCGCGGGCGGCGCATCGTCCGGCGCGGCCATCGCCAGCGCGCGCAAGGCGGCCATGCGCCCCGCTTCGTCGCGCAGGTCGAAGGATTGCCGGCCCAGCGTCAACCGTTCGGCGGCTTGTGCGCGTTCCAGCCAGAATCGGGCCCGCCCCAGCATCCGCTCGAACGCCTCACCGCCGCGCGCAAGGCCCGGGGGCGGGCGCAGATCCACGCACAAGCGCCGGCTGCCGCCTTCCTCGCGCGCGAAGCGCTTGACCAGCCAGTCCTCCGGCGCATCGCCGGCCTTGCGCCAGTGAATCCGGCGCGGTGCGTCGCCCGCGGCATACGCGCGCAGGTCGCGCCATGCGTCGCCGTCCGCGATGCCGGCCGGGCCTGCGCCTTCGCCTGCGATGCCGGCAGGCCAGGCTTCGGCGCGCGGCAGCACAATCCATTCCGCGGCTGCGCCGGCGTGTGCCGGTTCGCAGGCCTTTTCGAGCACGAACAAGCCCACCGGCGCGGCGGTGGAGAAATGCGCCTTGTGCATCCAGAACACGCCGCGCGGCATGGCGGGCAGGCGGGCGCGCCCCTGCATGCGCCCCGGGGTGAAGCGAAGCGCGGCGCAGGCTTCACCGATGGCAGGCGCACCGCCCTCTTCGCGCCATGCCCACCGCAGCTCGACCCTGCCGGCATCCTGCGCATTCGTATCGGCCTCGAAGGCGACCACGCGCGGCTGGTTCGCCTCGCCATGGCCCCAGCAGGGAAGCGGCATGGCCCGCGCGCACGCCAGCAGCGCCGCGCCGCGCCGGATGGCGACGGCGGCGATGCCGGTCAACAGGCCGGCGCAGACATAGAGCAGGTTGTTGGCCGACCAGAAGGCCGCGCCCCAGACGCCGGTCCAGGCCGCAGCGAACACGATGCCCGGCCGGGTCAGCCCGATGCGCCATCCGCCGGGCAGCTTCAGCCGCAGCCGCGCCAAGGCATCCAGCAAGCGCAGCAACCAGCCGGGCAGGCGCAGATCGGCGGGATCCCAGGCCATGCTCAGCCCGGAACGGGAACCTGCTCCAGCACACCGGCGAGCGCGGCATGCGCATCGCCGCCGGCGCGCACGCGATGCGCCAGGCACGGCAGCCAACAGGCGCGAACATCGGCGGCGGTCACAAACTCGCGCCCGTCCAGCCAGGCCCATGCCCTGGCGGCCATCAGCAGATCCAGGCCGGCGCGGGGGCTGGCGCCGAGCGTGAACAGCGCATCGTCGCGGGTGCGCGCCAGCAATGCCAGCAGATAATCGAGCAGGGCGTCGTTCGCCTGCACCTGCCGCACCTGCCGCTGGATGCCGGCCACCGCGGCCCAGTCCGCCACGGGGCGGATGCCGGCCAGTTGCGCCTGCCCCGCTTCGCCGCGCAGCAGCCGCTTTTCGGCATCCGCATCGGGGTAGCCTGGCGAAAGGCGCATGAAGAAACGGTCGAGCTGCGATTCCGGCAGCGGGAACACGCCCAGATGTTCGGCGGGGTTTTGCGTGGCGATGACGAAAAACGGCGAGGGCAGCGGGTGCGTTTCGCGCTCGATGGTCACCTGCCCTTCGGCCATCGCCTCCAAAAGGGCCGATTGCGCCTTGGGCGTGGCGCGGTTGATTTCGTCGGCCAGCACGACGGGGTGGAACACCGGCCCCGGATGGAACACGAAGCGCCGCTCGGCGGGATCGAAGATTTCGACGCCGACGATGTCCGCCGGCAGCAGATCGGCGGTGAACTGGATGCGGCCGAAATCCGCGCCGAGGCTTGCGGCCAGCGCGCGCGCCAGCGTTGTTTTGCCGACGCCGGGCGCATCCTCCATCAACACATGCCCGCCGCCGAACAGCGCGGCCAGCAAGAGCCGGATGGTGTCTTCCTTGCCGGCGATCAGGCTGTTGAGGCGGGCTTCCAGATCGGCGGCGATGCGCCGGGATTCGTCACTCATGGGCGTTCTCCTGCGATGCGCGTTCGATGGCGGCCATCTCCGCATCCGTGAATCCGAAATAATGCCCGATCTCGTGGATCAATGTCTCGCGCACGGTTTGCTCGACCGGTTCGCCCTGCGCCTGCGCGTAATCGAGAATCGGTTGCAGATAGAGATACACCGCATCCGGCGGCTGGCCGGCGTGGTTCGCCTCGCGCTCCGGCAGCGGCCAGCCGCGATACAGGCCCAGCAGCTCGCGCGGATTTTCGATGCCCATCTCGCGCAATGTGGCCGCATCCGGCCACTCCTCGACAAAGATCACGATCTGGCGCATCGCCTGCCGGATGAATGGCGGCAGCCGCGCCAGCTCCGCCTCGGCCAGCCGCTGAAGCTCCGCCAGCGTCATGCGTCCGCCTCGCCGAAGGCCGCGCCGCGGCGGGCCAGCGCGGCGCGGAAATCGGGCCAGGTCAGGCGCGGCAGCAGCTCGCGGCGCAGCAGGCGGTTGCTCACCCGCTTGTCGTCGCGGAAGAAATCCAGCGCGGCGGGCGACAGAATCCTGGTGGCCTCGTCGGGCGAAAGCAGCACCGGCGGCGGCGCGCCGATGGCGGCGGCCAGCTCGCGGGCGTAGTCGGCATGCGGATACGGCAGGTCGTCGGCCAGATTCACGATGCGCCCCGGGCGGGGGCGTGCGGACGCGGCCAGCAGGGCGGCGACGATGTCGTCCACATGGATGCGGTTCGAGAAACGCGGCGGCTGCCAGCGCACGGCGCGGTAATCCCCGGCGCGCAGCCGGGCCAGGATGTTGCGCCCCGGGCCGTAGATGCCGGCCAGCCGGAAAACCTCCGCCGGCAGCCCGGAATCCAGCCAGGCCCGCTCGGCGCGCAGCCGCTCGATCCCGCGCGCGCTTTGCGGGCGGCAGGGCGTGGTTTCATCCACCCATGCGCCGCCGGCGTCGCCATACACGCCGGTGCTGGAGAGATACACGGCCTGCTCAAGCCGCGGCATCCGCCGGGCGAGTTCCGGCAGCCAGTCCGGCTGCGTGGCGCGGAGCGCCGCGCCTTGGCGCGCCAGAGGAATGGAGTCGACGACGATGGCGGTTCCGGCCAGCAGCGCCTCGGGCGCATCCGGCGGCGAGGCGGCGGCGACGGCCTCGATGCCCGCCCGCTTCAGCCTTGCGGCATGCGCCGCATCGCGCACCACGCCCGCCACGCGCCCGCCGCGCGCCTGCCATGCGGCGGCCAGCGCCTCGCCGACATAGCCGCAACCCAGAATCAACAGGCAGCGGCTGTCACCGCGCTCAGTCCTCGCCGTCGCCTCCCTCTTCCTCGCCATCGCCTTCATTGTCCGCCTCGCGGATCTTCTGATGGCGGACGCGCGAACCCCGGGCCGCGGGCGCGCCATGCGCAGGCTGCGCCGCCGCAGCCCCCACGGCCGCGCCCACCGCCGCGCCCACGGCCGCGCCAGCAGCCGGATGACCACTTTGATTGCCGATGACCGCGCCGGTCGTCGCGCCAATAATGGCGCCGGTGGTGGCCGCCCGTTCCTGGGCGGGCGTGGCGCACCCCGCCAGCGTCAGCGTGAAACACGCGATGAACCATTTCATCTGTTTCATGTGAGCCTCCTTGCGCAGCCATTCTGGCGCCCCCGCATCGCGGACGCAATCGAAGCCATTGAGCCCTTGGGGGAAATCATTGCGCCATGTCATGCATGGTTCCCATGCGCCGCGCAAGGGGTAGCATGCGTTTCATGTCTTTCGATTTGCTCGTCATCGATCTCGACAACACCGTCTATCGAGCCGATTCCGGCGTCTTCTCACGCATGGATGCGCGCATGACCGCCTTCGTCGCGCGCGAACTCGGCGTGGATACCGCCACAGCCGATGCGCTGCGGCGGCGCTACTGGAAACAATACGGCACCACGCTGCACGGCCTGATGCTGCACCATGGCATCGAACCCGAGCCGTTCCTGCGCGAGGTGCACGACATCGACATCCAGGCGTTGCTTTCGCCCGACCCTGCGCTGGATGCCGCGCTGGCGCGCCTGCCCGGTCGCAAGGTAATTCACACCAACGGCATCCGCGAACACGCCGAACGGGTGCTCGATGCGCTGGGCGTGAGTCGTCATTTCGATGCCATCCACGACATTCGGTTTCACGACTACCGCCCCAAGCCCTGCGCGCACACGCTGGCCCGGCTCGTCGCGCACGAGCAGGCCAGCGCACCCCAAACACTGGTGGTGGACGACATGGAAGACAATCTGAACGCCGCTTGGCGCATCGGCGCGCGCACAGCGCTGATTTCCACCGATGCGCCAACAGACGCATGGGACTTCCACGCTCCCTCATTGCCGGCCCTGGCCGCAAGACTGACCGGCAACGCAACGGCGCAAGGCTTGCGACCCATGGCACATCCATCGTAGCATCATGCTGGCGGAGCGGCCCGGATGGCCGCGGCGGGCGTTTCGACCCGTCGAGGAAAGTCCGGGCTGCGCAGGGCAGGATGCCGGATAACGTCCGGCGGGGGCGACCCCGGGAAAGTGCCACAGAAAACAAACCGCCAGCGCATGGCGCCGGCAAGGGTGAAAAGGTGCGGCAAGAGCGCACCGCTCCACACGGCAACGGGTGGAGGCACGGTAAACCCCATCCGCAGCAAGGCCAAATAGGGAAGCGTCAGGCGTGGCCCGCGCCGCTTCCGGGTAGGCCGCACGAATGCGCCGGCAACGACGCATCCAGAGGAATGGCCATCACCTCCGCAAGGAGGCACAGAACCCGGCTTACAGGGCCGCTCCGCTTTATTCCGCTTTGCCATGCGACGCAACCCATGCAGACTTCGCGGAGGAGAGACCAATGAGCATTGAATTCGCAGACGCGGCCAAGGCCAGGCAATTGCGGGAATACTTCTCCCGTCACGGTCGCATCTATATCGTCGTCAACGCCACGCGTGACGACGTGCGCGTGCCGCCGCACCTGCATGGCGATCCGGCGCTGCGGCTGGTGTTGAACGTGCGCATGCCCCAACCCATCCTTATCCGGGATCACGCGCTGGAATCGGAGTTTTCCTTTTCCGGCACGCCTTTTCACTGCGTGATTCCCATGCCCGCCATCTGGGCCGCTCACGCGCCGGAGCAAGACCTTGGCGGCGGCATCGTCTGGGATGCCGACGTGCCCGAAACCATCCGCGCCGTGCTGATGGCCGCGCGTGGCATGGGCCACGAACCGTCCGACGATGTCAGGACACACGCATCCGGCGAGACATCGCCATCGAATCCTTCCCGGCCCGATGGTCGCAGGGCAAGGCACTTGCGGGTCGTCAAATAGCCGTGGCGCCCTTTGCTGTCGCGGCCCGGGCGGGGCTGATGCTCTGCGCGGCATGGGTGTTCCCGGCCATGCCGACCGCCTCCGCCGCGACCGATCCGCGCCTCCAGGTGGAGATTCCGGCGGACGAAACCGGCAGGCCGACAGATGTCGGCGCCCTGCTCGCCCGAGCCTTGCCCATGCTTTGGGATCGCATCGTCCCGACCGATGCGCGCAAGCGTGCCGACACCATCGCGCCCGATGCACGGCTGCTGCTGCGGCTTCGCCCCGGTCGTGAGGTCACGACGCTGGAATTTCACCGCGAAGCTGTATTCCGCGCGCTCACGGAGGCGCACATCCCCTTCATCCCCGAGCCGCCGCGCATCCACCTGGTGATTCATGTGCGCAACGCCAGCGGCCTGCCCATGCCGCAAACCGAGGCCCTGCTGATGGAGCAAGCACGTCGCATCGCCGTCAGCCGGGGACTGCTGCTGACAGACAACGCGCCCGGGCTGGTGCTGGAATGGCGCTGGCTCACCGATCGGGAAGCCATGCTCAATGCGCGGGGCACCACGCGGTTGCCGGAGTTTTCGGAAACCCGTGTCATTGAAGACGCCGATCCGTTGCCGGAACTGGCCCGTTGGCTGGAGTCTGCGCTGCTCCGCGCGAGAGACGCCCATGCCTTCGCGGCGGCATCCGAAGCCAAACCCGACGCGGCGAGCGACGCGGCGCGGGTGTCGATCACGCTGCGTCGCGACGCGCCGCTGGCCACGCAGGTCGCGCTTGAGGAAGCACTCTCGCAGGATCCGCGCGTGGCGCGACTGATTCCGATTGAGCTGTCGCGCGCGCGCCAGCGCTACGCGCTCTGGCTCAACGGCGATGACGACTGGCTGCCGGACTGGTTCGCGCGACGCGGATACCGGCTGAGCGCCCTGCCCGACGGCGGCTGGCTGGCGGAATGATGCACGGCGTCATCAATCTGCCCAACCTGTTGACGCTGGCGCGCATCCTGCTCACGCCATTCATTGTCTGGTCCATCCTCAACGGCTTCTCGTCGCACGCACTGGCGCTGATGATCGTGGCCGGCCTGACCGACATGCTGGACGGCTTCATCGCCAAGCATTACGACATGCAAACCATCGTGGGCGCATACATGGACCCCATCGCCGACAAGCTGATGCTGACCGGCGCCTTCATCAGCCTGTTCATCACCGGCCAGACGCCGATGTTCCTGTTTCTGGCCGTGGTATTTCGCGACGTGGTCATCGTCGTGGGTGCGGTGGCCTATGAGCTGGTGACCCGACGCCTGAAGATGCAGCCCACGTGGCTGTCCAAAAGCACCACCGCCTTCCAGATCGCGCTGGTGGCGGTCACACTGCTGCGCGCCGATCACCCCGTGCCGGCGCCGCTGTTCGACGGCCTGATCTGGCTCACCTTCGGACTCACCTGCGCATCCGGCATCCAGTACATGGTGCTGTGGACCTACAAGGCAACCCACGCGGAGCAGGTGCGATGACCCCCGTCGCACGACCCGCGCAATGGTGGCTGAACATCGCCCTCTTCGCCGGCACGGCGGCACTGATCCTGTGGCTGCTGGCCGGCGTGGCCGGGCCGTTGCTGACCGCCTGGCTGCTGGCCTACCTGCTGGTTCCTCTGGTGGAGCGATTCGAACGGCTGGGGCTGAAACGCGATCACGCCACGCTGCTGGTGTTTCTGCTGGGCATCACGGGTATCACGCTGGCGTTCATCCTGCTGTTGCCGCCATTGGCCACCCAGATCGCGCATTTCATCGACGCACTGCCGGACGCGATGCAGCGCCTGAAGGAACAAACCTCCCCCTGGCTGCAAACCCGCCTGGGGCTGGACATCGGCGACGAAATCGACCGCTGGATCCAGTGGCTGCGCGAACAGGCGAGCGGCATGAACCTGAAATCGCTGTCGCCATGGGCGCACTGGGGCCTGTCGGCCGTCTCCAACGTGTTCGGCGCCGTGCTCGGCGCATTCAAGATCCTGCTGATCCCGCTGTTCGCCTTCTATCTGCTGCACGACTGGCCGCACATCATCGGCGCGCTCCGGCGCAGGCTGCCCGCAGCCGGTCGGCGAACGGTGCTGCGCCTGGTGCGTGAAATCGACGACATCATCAGCGCCTTTTTGCGCGGGCAGTTCACCGTCTGCATGATTCTGGCCGGGTTCTACAGCGCGGGACTGAGCATCGTCGGACTTCCGTTCTCGCTCGCCATTGGCCTCGTTTCGGGGCTGCTGGCGTTCATTCCCTATGTCGGCCTCATCACCGGCCTGTGCGCCGCAGCGCTGATCGCGCTCTGGCATTTCGGCGTGGATCAGCACCTGCTCGGCGTGCTGACCGTGTTCGGCGTCGTGCACCTGATCGAGGCTTTCTATCTGGCGCCCAAGGTGCTGGGCGACAAGCTGGGGCTCCACCCGCTGGTAATCCTGCTGGCGCTGACCATCGCCGCCGATCGTTTCGGTTTTGTGGGCGTGCTGCTGGCCGTGCCGGTCACGGCCGCCGGGACGGTGTTGCTGCGCGAGGTGGACCGGCGCTACCGCGAAAGCCGGCTGATGCGTCGCGGCTGATTCTGCTGCCACGCCCATGCATCAGCAATTGCTCAATCTGAGCCTGCCGCCCGACTACCGGCATGGCAACTGGGTGCGCCACGCCGGCGTCGAGGAGGCGCAAAACCGTCTGGCCCTGTGGATGGTGCATGGCGGACGTCTGTGGCTGACATCCAATGCGCCGGCCGGCAAGACCCACCTGCTGCATGCGCTGGCCGCCGAGCATCCGCATCTCGGCCTGCTCCCGCTCGCGCCCGACGACACCCCGCCATTGCGGCAGGTGCGCGCTTGGCTGGCATCGCTGGAATCGCACGCCCTCTGGCTGGTGGATGCCCCGGCCGGAGACATGCCTCGCGCGTCGGCGCTGGCACTCTTTCACCTGATGGAACGGGCCCGGGAGATGCACCGGCCGCTGGTGGTGGCCTGGCGGGGCAACCCGGGCCGCCTGCCGCCGGAATGCGCCAGCCGCCTGAAATCGCTGGAACGGGTGCATCTTCGTCCGCCCGCCGGCGATGACGACCTGGCCGCCGTGCTGGCGGCCGCCGCGCGGACGCGCCAATGGCACGTGGACAACGCCGTCATCGCCACGATGCTGGCCCATCTGCCACGCGACCTTGAAACACTGATGGAGGCGCTGGGAACCTTTGAACGCGGTTCGCTGGCCGAGCGCAAGCGCCTCACCCGCGCCTGGGCATCGCGCCGGATTCGCGCCATGCGCGAGACTTCCCCGCATCCTCCTGTTTCCAACAACGATTGACCGCGCGATGGTGGCGGCATGAAAAAGGCGGCCCGAAGGCCGCCTTTCCCGTC